>NZ_BAAGZI010000156.1:0-12485 GCF_054778695.1 Actinocorallia lasiicapitis | reverse complement strand
CCGCCCCCACCCCGTCCGCGACGATCACGGAGACCGCCGCCCCGACCGCCCCGGTCAGTGTTGCGCCGGGACGGCTGCCCGATCTGCGCGGCAAGTCGCTGACCGAGGTCAGGGCGGCCCTGCCGGTCTCCGTCAACGTGCAGACCGAGCTCACCCCCGCCCCGGCGGGCACCCCCGACGGCGTCGTCCTCGGCCAGGACCCCGAGCCGGGCGGCGCGATGCCCGCGTCCGTCAAGGTGACGGTGTCGAGCAGCAAGCCGATCACCTATCTGGCGGACCTCTCGCCGACGTCGGGCGAGCTGTACGACACGAACGACGGGGAGAAGTACCTGCTGTCGGGCAGCGTCCAGCCGCACGCGCTCGGCGCCGGCGGCTCCTGCTACAACACCGAACGGCTGGTCGAGTACGACCTCGGCAGCCACTACGAGCGCCTCATCGGCGTGGTCGGCATCGACGACACGTCCCCGAACAGCAAGGGCAAGGTCAACCTCGAGGTCTACGGCGACGGCACCAAACTCGCCACCTTGTCGGCGACCCTCGGCAAGCCCGCCGACCTCAACGTCTCCATGACGGGCGTGCTCCGGCTCCGGTTCCGCTGGGTCATGACCGACTGCGCGGGCCGCGCGACCTTCGTCCTCGGCAACGGGCAGCTCGTGTCCGCCGACGGCTACAAGCCCAACCCCTTCCCCACGGACGGCGCCGGCGAATGACCGGAGGCGGGCTGACCATCGAGTACGCCGGGGACAGCTTCACGTTCGGCCCCGGCGAGACCGTCACGGTCGGCCGGGGCCCCGACTGCCGGCTCGTGGTGATCGACACCAGGGTCTCCAGGCTCCACGCCACCCTCAGCCACGACGGCGCCGGCTGGCGCCTCACCGACGAGAGCACCAACGGCTGCTGGACGACCGGGGCCCGGCAGCCGGACGGCCCGCTCCGCACCCCCCTCGACCTCCGTCTCGGCCACCCCACCGAAGGCCCGCTCCTCACCTTGACGTCCGAGGCGCGCGGCCCCCGCCCGGCCTCGCCCGTCGTGGTCGGGGCGCGGACCACCGATCTGTCGACGTTCGGCCCGCTCGACGGGGCGGCCGAGGAGCCGCCCCGCGAGCCCGTCCGGCTCAGGGACGGGCTGACGCTCGGCCGCGACCCCGGCAACGACGTCGTCCTGATGGACGCCCTGGTGTCCCGCCGCCATGTCCGGATCGACCGGTCGCCCGGCGGCGTGTACACGGTCGCGGACCTGGACGCGACCAACCACGCCTTCGTCAACGGGGCGTCGGTCGCGGGTTCCGCGTCGCTGCGCGACGGTGACGTCCTGACCGTCGGCCGGATCAGGCTGCTGCGTGCGGGGGAGCGGCTCTTCCCGTTGCCGCCGGTCCGTGACAACGGCCTGGCCGTCTCCGATCTGCACCACGTCACCTCCGAGGGGCGATCCCTGATCAGCGGGCTGACGATCAGGCTTCCCGGTCCGAGTCTTCTCGCCGTCATCGGCCCGGCCGGCACCGGAAAGTCGACTCTGTTGCGCCTGCTGTCAGGCGAGCTCGCCCCGGCTTCCGGTGAGGTCCGCTACCACGACTCCGATGTCACGACGAGCGCCGAGATCCGCACGTTCATCGGCGTCGTCCCTGGCGTCCCGCCCTCGCACGGCGGGCTCACCGTGCTCGAAGCGCTCTCCTTCACGGCCGCTCTGCGCCTTCCGCCGGGCCCGTCGCACCGCGTGCACGCCGTCCTGGCCGAGCTGTCCCTCACGGACGAGGCCCACACCCGCGTCCGTGATCTCCCTCCGCATTTCCGCCGTCTCTTCGCCCTGGCCGCCGAACTCCTCACCCACCCTTCTCTGCTCCTTCTGGACGACCCCACCGCCGGTCTGGATCCGGCCCGCTCCCACCACGTCATGCGCCTGCTCAGAACCCTGGCCGACGGCAACCGTCAGATCGTCATCGCCACCCACGACCTCACCCATCTGGCCCTCACCGACCACACCCTCGTCCTGGGCCCCGGCGGCCGCGAGATCTTCCAGGGCCCCACCCGTTCCCTCCCGCAGATGTTCGGCGCCACCCCCTGGCCGGAGATCTTCACCAGAATCGCCTCCACCCCCACCCCACCGACCCCTCCTCCACCCACCCGCCCGATTCCGCCACCACCCCCGCGCCTCCGCCTCACCGACCCTTCGCTCCGCCGCAAACTCCGCTCCCAAACCCGCACCCTCGCCCACCGAGACCTCCGCCTCCTCACCACCGATCCCCCCGCCCTCCTCCTGGTCGCGGCCCTCCCCGTCGTCCTGGCGACCCTCACCATCGCCCTGACCTCCGGTTCCACCGTCCCCCTCCGCACCTCCGCCACCCTGAGCGCCTTCCTCCTGTCCACCCTCGCCCCCCTCCGCTCCCTCTGGTCCGCCTCCTCCTTCCATCACCACGAACGAACCGCCGGCCTCCTCCCCACCGCCTCCTCCCTCGCCACCTTCCTCACCTCCACCACCACCGCCACCCTCCAAACCCTCCTCTTCCTCACCCTCCTCCTCCCTTTCCGCCCCGCCCTCCCCTTGCTCCCTCTCCTGGCCCTCCCCCTGGCCGTCATCCCCCTCACCCAAGCCCTCACCACCCCCCTCCTCCGCCGTCCATGAGACGCCCGAACCACCCGGTACTCTGCGGCGGATGGACAGTGCGCGAGCAGTCTCGCCGCCGACTCCGACGCCAAGGTCCTCAAGGCCATCGCCACTCACCCGGGCCTTTCCGAGGCTCAGCTCCGGGCCATGGTCGACCGGCACGGTCGACGTGTCGCCGTGCGCGTCGCACGCAACCCGGAGACTCCGCCCGCGCTCCTGGAGGAGATCTCCAGGCTCCAGCCTCCGGTCAAGCGAGCACTGCGAGAGATCGCGCAACATCCACGGGCCACCGTGCCCGCCCTGGCGTCCTGCTTGAAAGACCCGATCGCCCGACCGATCGCCGCCGGCCACCCGGCCCTGCCGGCAGAGATGATCGTCGCCTTGCTCGACGACGCGATCCCGGCCGTCGCGGAAGGAGCGGCCGCCAACCCGTCCCTCCCGACCCCGGTGATGTTCGCCCTCACTCGCTCGCGCCTGGAGGCGTCTCACGCCGCGACCCTGCCCGGCACCTCCGGGCGGAGCGGCTCGGCGGCAAGCCCGCCCGGAGCGCCGACCTTGTGACGGTGCCGCGCTCGACTCCCAGCTCAAGGTGAACCACTCCGAGCGGGAGCGGAAGTGTCCGACCCCCTCCCTATCGTGGTGAGTGCATTGATCGAACGTGCTCTCCGGCCGCGTGAACAGCGGCCCGACCGAGGAGTTCCCTGTATGTCGTCTGCGTTTGACGCTCTGCTGGGTCAGCCACTCGATCCGCCGCCTCAAGTGGATCGGGAGGGGCTGCGTGAGCGGCACGGGGTGGTGTTACCGCCGGACTACCGGCGCTGGGCTGAGAAGTATCCCGAGTTGTTCATCAACGAGGTGCTGCCGGTGCCGCACCCGGGCGCTCCCCTCGGGCGCGACACGATGTCGCAGGCCGAGGTGCTGCTCGAACGGATCAGGAGGGGCGGCTACGAATCGCCTCTGCGGTTAACCGCGTCGGTGCATGTCGTCGTGGACGGCTTGACGGGGAAGGCGGCGGAGGTCGAGCCGAGGGCGTTCCCGCCGTTGTGGCCGGAACCCAGAGGGCTGCTGCCGACGATCACGAGTGGTGGCATCTCGACGGCTCGTGGGAAGCCTTCATGATCTGGCTGCTGTCAGGAGACGCCGAATGCCCGCTCTTCCCGGACTTCGACGGCTTCGTCGAGGTCACTACCCTTCCGTAGCCGCTCCACCGCCGGATTTCGGCTAGGGAGTACCGGACATGCCGGGGAAGGGCCGGCGAGAGCTCAAGTAAGGACGGCCGTCGGCGGCGATGACCGGTCGGCTTCCGAGCGGTTCGTCGAGCTGGGCGGTGACAGGGCCCGTCGTCGCGCTCAACGTGCAGTCACCATCGTCACTTTCGATTTCGATCGAGAACTCGACGCGATCACTCGATTGCTTGAGCTCCTTGTGGACGGTGTCGCAGTCACCCCACGTGACGACCACGGCGATCGTCCGCCCATCCGGCGAGACGGAAACCCCAGCATCACTACCGACCTCCTCAATGGATCCGGACGAAAAGCCGAACACCCCGGCACCACCGAAAACCACGGACATCCCCATGACGACCGCCAGAACGATCACCAGCGGGGCTACGACCAAGATAAGAAAACGCTGCACGGAAACTCCAGGAAGAGAACGTCGCCGAAGCATAGACGCCATAGGCCCAGCATGAGTCGTCGCCCTGCGTATCCGCCAAGCACCTAACGGACGTCCTCAGCGCCGTCCAGGGACATGACACCTCCACGCTTACAGCAGCATCGGCGACACTACGCACAGTGACGTCTTAGTGACGACGCTCAGGCTCGCGGCGTCAACGCAAGGGGATGGCGTCCCGCTTCACCGGGAGGGACAGGCACCGCGCCTACGCCGAATCGTCGGCGCAGACGTTAGCTCGGGGAAAGCCGCTCAGGACGCGAAGAGCGCGTGAAGACACGCCTGATCGACATGCGCGTCGCAGAGCGGACAGCGCGTTGCGAACTGGTACAAGCCGCCCCAGGACGGCAGTCCGCCCTCGGGGCAGAGCGCGTTGACCCGCCCACCGCAGACACGGCAGCGAAAGCCCTCTCGCAGATGAACGAGGAGTACACCGACGAGATCGTCGACCGTCCACTCGGCCGTCCTCTCAGGGTCGGGAACACGCGCCCCTCTCGGCCGCAGCACCACGAGACCGTACCGCCCTCGGCACGAACCCCGATCCGAGCGCTCGAACGTCGAGTAGTCCGCGCTAGCGCCGATCAATCCGAATGCCTGGGCCTCGTCTCGCCAGGCCCGACGCCGGGTCGATCAAACGGGTGGAAGGGATGAGGAGAGCCACTGCGGTGGGAGCAGCAGGCCAGCGGGTAGCGGGGCATTCGAGGGCAGGTTTCGTGGATGATCACCGGCTGCATCCCTGAAGCTGACGTGGCCTCCGTCGAACCAGGCGGCCCCGAATTCTGCGGTGTCCCCCTCGAACCACGCGTGTTCGAAGCCGACGGTGCCGTTGATGAACTGCGCGCCGGCGAAGGCGACTTTGCCACTGGTGAACTGGGCATTCTGGAAGCTCACGTCGCCGCCGTCGAAAGTCGTGGATGCGAAGCTGACGAAGGCGCCCTCGAACTGCGCGACCGTGAAGTCGATGTCGCCGCCGGTGAACGTCGCGCCGACGAAGTTGACGATGCCGCCACCGAACGCCGCGCCCAGGAAGGTGATGTTGCCGTCGGTGAACTCCGTGTGTGTGAGGTCGATGTCGGTGCCGGTGAACTTCGCGGTCGTGAAGTCGACGGCGCTGCCGGCGAACTGGGCGCCTTCGAAATCGACCCGGCCGCCGGTGAACTCGGCGCCCCGGAAGTCGACGGTGCCGCCGGTGAACTGCGCGCGTTCGAGGTCGAAGGTGCCGGCGGTGAACGTGGCGTCAACGAAGCTGACCCGGCCGCCGGAGAAGACGGCGCGGTGGAGGTCGCCGCCGTCGAAGACCACGTCGGTGAAGTCGAAGTCGTGGCCCTGCCAGGACACGGCGGCGTTCTCACGCAGATGGTTGCCGATGAGGCGGATGATGGTGTGGCGGACCTCGCGGAAGCCTCGGTAGCGGTGCCGTAGCTCGGCTTGGTCCGGTCCGTCGCCCGGGTTGGGCCGGTAGGGCAGGCGCAGGTAGGCGCACAGTACGTCGATGCAGGTCTGGCGCAGGACGCGTGTGGGGGCGTCGTCGGCGAGACCCGCCAGAGCGTGGACAGCGCCGAGCCGGACGGCCGCTGATTCGTCACCGAGCTGGCTGACGGCGGTGGTGAACCGGTCGGAGTGCAATTTGGTAGCCTCGCGCAGCGCCGCGGCTTCGTCGACGCGCTGACGCCGGTAGGCGACGACGAGGGCGACGAGACCGCCGGCACCCGCGACGACGCCGAACGACAGCTTGATCAGGTCGAACAGCGTCTTGGACGAAAGCTGTTTCTCGGCTTTCAGGCCGTGAACGTCCAGCAGCTGCAGGCCGGTGACGAACACCAGGGCGGCGATGCTGATCGCGGTGATGAACGTCAGGGTGAGCGCGATCCCGACCGGGACCAGCCGCAGCGGTGGCCGCACCCAGTTCTGCTCCTTCCTCGGTTGGGAGGAAGGTCGCCATCGCCGCATATCGCCCATGATCGGCAGCGTACGGATCCATGAAGATCGAGGACCGCTGAACGCCGCGAAATTCCAGCTTCGAGTCGGCGCCAGCAGGCCCCTTGCGCAGAACTCCGGCTGGCGGCCGGTGAGGACGTGCCGACCCCGCGCGGTCGCCGGGGCATCTTCAGCGGGTCCTGCGGTTCGTTGGTTGGGGGCGTCGGTCACCTTGGTGGCGTCGCGTCGCGCGGAGGCCGACGTGTCGTACGACTGGTTGGCGGAGGAGAGACGGGTACGCGGTGGCACCGGAACACCATCCGATCCGGGAGGAAGCAGTTCTTTGCCGAGTCGGCTGAGGCGAAGCGCTGTCGTTACGGGCCAGACGTCAAGGGTGAAGTGCCTCTGATGAGGGGCGGGCTTCCTATTCGGCATCGGGATCATTGGCGAGGCGCTCTGCGACGGGGCGGCGGTACGCGTCGCTCAGGCGCGGATTCTCGGTGAGGACGCCCGGTCGTGTCTGGTGGGGTCGATGCGGGCGTGGGCGCGGCGAGCATCCCCCTTTCGTCGTAGGCGTTGGGGTCGGGTCGGGTGGGTCGGAATATGCGGTCCGAAAGGTCGTATCGGAGGCCCTTGGCTGCGGTGTCGTGTCGGTGATGTTCGGTGCCGGGGTCATCTGTCATGAGGGCGGAGCGGAGTGCGGTCGTCCTGCGCGCTCCTTCTTGGGGCCTAACGGGCAGGTGGGGGTTTCCCTCTTGGAGGGGAGCGGGTTCCATCCGGTGGGCGAGGCGTCGTGCGGGGGTGGGTGTGATCGTTGGAATCGCTCGAGTGAGCGACTTTCGATGGCCCCTGAGGAGTACAAATGACCGTTCGCCATGCCGCCGTGCCAGCCGCGACCGGGAGGCTGCGCGCTGCCTGGGACAGCGCGCACGCTCCGGTGTCCGGAGTTCCGCGGTGGGCTCGCATTGCCGCCTATGCCATTCCGTTCACCGTGCTTCCCTCCGGCCTGTGGCGGATCGCGGCCGTTGTCTTCGAGGTGGACGGTGATGGGGCGCACGGTACGGGGCAGCTTCCGTCGTGGTTGCCGGGCCTGGGGTACGTCATCGCGTTGTCCGTCTTCTCGGAACTTGTCGCGTTCACCGGGATCGGGTTGGTCGCGCGTTGGGGTGAGGTGTTCCCGCGCTGGATCCCGTTCGTGGGCGGTCGGCGGGTTCCGGCGAAGGCCGCGGTCATTCCCGCGTCCGTTGGCGCTGTGGTGTTGACGGTTCTGTGGACGGCCGCGTGGGTCACTGATTTCGCCGGAGTGACTCTGCGAGGCGAACCGACTCCTGCGGACTTCCCCTCGCAGGCGGGTGGCTGGGAGGCGGCGATGTATTACGTCTGCTACCTGCCGCTCCTGCTGTGGGGGCCGCTGCTCGCCGTCGTGACCTATGCCTACCACCGCCGCCGCAACCACTGACCGCGCACGACCCAGTTTTGGAGCATCTCGTGACCAGCCTTATCGAAACTCCTCTTTTGCCGCGGCTGCGGGCCGCGTGGAGGGCCGCGCACACTCCGGTGGCCGGGGTTCCCCGCTGGGCGCGGATCGCCGCTCTGGCCATCCCGTTCGCGGTTCTGCCGACCTGTCTGTGGCGGATCGCGGTCATCGCCCTGCACCTGCCGATCGCCCGCGGCGATCAGGGCTCGGGCGACATCCCCGGCTGGCTGCCCATGGAGCTGTACGTGGTCGTGCTGTCGATCCTGTCCGAGCTGCTGGCGTTCGCCGCGGTCGGGCTGATCGCAGGCTGGGGAGAGGTGTTCCCCCGGTGGGTTCCCGGCCTGCGCGGCCGGCGGGTACCGGTGGCGGCCGCGGTCGTTCCCGCCGCCCTGGGCGCCGCCGTCCTGACGGTCCTGTGGACGGCGGCGGCGATCAGCACCCCGTTCGGCGACGACGTCCACGGAGGCGACGGGCCCCTGGACTACCACCACTGGGAAGGAGTGCTCGCCATCATCGTCTACGCACCGCTGCTGCTGTGGGGCCCGCTGCTCGCCGCGGTCACCGTCGCCTACTATCGCCGCCGCACCGCCGCCGACCGCTGACGGCGGGAGGACGTCATCCCGTTTCGGGCACGGCGGCAGGGTTCGGCCGGGTGGCGCGTCGGCTCTCCATGAGGACGGCCAGGGGCATGGCGGTGAACACGCTGGACCAGGTGCCCACGGCGATCCCGATGAGCAGGGCGAGCGCGAAATCGGTCAGGGAGCCGCCGCCGAGGACGGCCAGGGCGGTGAGGATGAACACCGCGCCGATCCCGGTGTTGACCGTCCTCGGGATGGTCTGGAGCGCCGCCCGGTTGGCGTGGAGCACGTAGGGCTCGCCGGCCTCCCTGATCCGGTCGAAGACGACCACGGAGTCGTTCACCGAGTAGCCGATGACCGTCAGCAGGGCCGCCAGGAACACCCCGTCCACGGGACGGCCCAGCCAGGCGAAGAACCCGAGGACGATCAGCACGTCATGGGCCATGGCCAGCACCGCGGCGGCCGCGAAGGTCCATCTGAACCTGATCGCCAGATAGATCTGCTGGGCGAGCAGGGCGACGATCAGCGCGACCAGCGCCTTGCGTTTCAGTTCGTCCCCGAGGCTGGGGCCGATCATCTCGTCCTGCTCGACCTGCCCGCCGACCGCCTGCTGGATCACCTGCCGCTGGGACTCGGTGAGGGTTCCGGTCCTGACCGAGACGCCGGTCTCCGTCTTCTGGACGATCGCGTCCGGCCATCCGGCCTTCGCCACGTTCTCCCTGGCAGCGTCGGCGGACTGGCTCGTCGCGTACTCGACCATCCGCCCGCCGGTGAACTCGACGCCCAGGTTCAGCCCCTTGGCGGCGAGCCCCGCCACGCTGACGGCCAGCGCCACGGCGGAGAGCGTCAGCCAGATCCTCTTGCGGCCCAGGAGATCGGGTTCGCTGCTCTCGATCTTCCGCCGCACCGGTCCCACGCCCGCGAGGCCCGTCAGCCCCGGCCTGACCCGGGGGAGCGCCGCCACGGTGAGTACCCGCGTGAGCACCATCGCGGTGAACAGGGAGGCCAGCACGCCCAGGCAGAGCGTCACCCCGAACCCCTTGACCGGCCCGGACGCCAGGAAGAACAGCAGTCCCGCCGCCAGCAGCGTGGTCAACGAGGAGTCGGCGACCGCGCTCCAGGCCTTGGCGAACCCGGTGTGCAGCCCCACCCTGACCGTCCTGCCGGCCGCCACCTCCTCCCTGGCCCGCTCGAACACCAGCACGTTGGCGTCGATCGCCATCCCGATGGCCAGCACGAAACCGGCCAGGCCCGGCAGGGTGAGCGTCGCCCCGAGCGCCACCAGCCCCGCATAGGAGATCAACGCGTAGGCCAGGAGCGAGACCACGGAGAGCACCCCGGCCAGCCGATAGGCGACCATCATGTAGACCGCGGTCAGCAGCACCCCGATCACCGCCGCCTTGGCACTGGCCTCGATCGCCGCCGCCCCGAGGCTCGGCCCCACCACCCGCTGGTCGATGATCTCCACCGGGACGGGCAGCGCGCCGCCCTCGATCAGAGCCGCCAGCCCCTGGGCCTCCTCGGCGGAGAACCCTCCGGTGATCTGCGTGGACCCGCCCATGATCCCGGTCCCGCAGCCCACCTGCGCCGCGACCTGCGGCGAGGAGACCACCTTCCCGTCCAGCACGAACGCGATCCGCCGCAGATCTCCTTGCCGGCAGGCCGCCGCTCCCGTCGCCTTCGCCCAGGCGTCGCCTCCGTTCCCGCGGAAGTCGACGCTCACCGACCAGGTTCCCAGGCTCTGCGGATCGCTTCCCGCAGCGGCGCCCTTGATCTCGTCGCCGGTGAGCAGCGCGGGCCCCAGCCGCACCGGCCGCCCGTCCTCGTCGGTTTTGACCACGTCCCCGTCCGCGGGCTTGGTGCCGACCACGGCATGAGCGCTGAGCTGAGCCGTCTTCCCGAGCGCGGCGACGGCCTCGGCCGGATCTCTCACCTCGGGCAGCTCGACGATGATCCGCTTCTCGCCCGCCCGGGTCAGCGAAGGCTCCGCCAGCCCGAGCGCGTCCACCCGCTTCCGCAACACTTCGAGGGCCCGATCCGCCTCCTCGGCCCCACCGGACCCCGTCTCCAGCACGATCTGCGCCCCACCGCGCAGATCCAGCCCCAGCCGAGCCGACTGGGAGAACACGACGAACACCGCGCAGACGACCATGCCCACGGCAAGGACCGCCCGCACCACTTGGGTGCGCACCAAGACAACAACCTCCACACAGGAGCGACCCGAGACCTCGAAGGCCCCGGCTGAAAGCGTCTACTCCCGTGCGCCCGGCGGCCCCCGGCACGCCGCCACCTGTCCGACGGCCCAGCGCAGCTCACCCGGCTCGTCCTCAACGAGGAAAACCCCGACCCAAGGCGCCCTGACCTTGACGTCCTCAGGCAGCACCCCGGCCTGCACGACCGGCGTGACCAGCTCCCCGCCCCGCTCCGTCGCGACGGCGACGACCGCCCCCCGGCACCCCCCTGCCGCATGCATCCCGGGCAGCTCCTGCGCCGCCCGAGCCGCCCCCACCCCGGGCAACGCGAACCCGAGCAGCCCGAGCAGCACCACAAGAAGCCGCCCGGCCACCGCACCCCGGCCCGCCGTCATGCCCCCTCAACGCCCAACCCCCGAGCAAAGTTGCCCCAACGAGCCACCCTCGCTCCACCGACCGCCCGCCCTCCTGCGGCCCGACCACGATCCACGGAACAGGCCTAGTCCCGCTCTGCTTCCGCGCTCACCCGAGGTGGCTCAGTCCCCAGCCGACGAACCGTGCGCCGGGTCCTCCACTGTTCCGCGCTGGTCGTATCGCGCCGCTACGACGCGATCGAGATACCACCAGAGCGGAATGACGACGAGGACGCACAGCGTCATCGCCGCCATGTTGACGTCGTCGACGAGGTTGTACTGGTCGGGGCTGTCGTAGACCTGGATCAGGTTCTTGGCGATCACTGCGGCCGCCAGGAGAAGGTCGGCCCACAGGCGGATGCGCCTGCTTCGTGTCGTGTCCGGGTGCCTCCGGAAAGGGAGCCATCCGCGATACCGGGCGACGATCATCACGACGAGCAGAACCGGCGTGACAACGATGAAGGCGTGGAACGCCCAACTATGATCATCCATTTCAAGATCATCATATTCGGGCGGAAAGCCCCAGGTTCGACCGTAGGGGGTCCGGCCGCCGTGGCCGTCGCCGCTGCGGTTTCAGTCGGACCCGGACGGAACCGTTGTCGGCGATGGTGACGTAGTCGGCCCGCCGGTCGCTGCGAACGGCACCGTCACCTGTTCGCCGTGTTAAGAGACTCAACCAAATAGCCACACGGAACATGCTCATATAGGGGTTCATGGTGGCCTAAGCTGCCGCCTCGGCAGGTCGCGATCCCGATGGAGCAGCGTGGACACTTTCGAACAGGGTGCGGGCACGGCTTGGCGGGTGCCTGGTTTCGAGCATCTGACGTTGCTGGGCGAAGGGGGGTTCGGGGCCGCCTTCCTGGTCCGGGAGGGTGAGACGGGGCAGGTCGGGGTGCTGAAGTACGTGGCGACCTTCGATGAGGGAGCCCGTCGGGATTTTCGGCGTGAGTCGGCGCTGCTGAAGGGTGTGGCCAGCCCCTATGTGGCGCGGTGGTTCGGCCACATGGAAGGCCCCGGCCACGCGGCGATCTTCATGGAGGCGGTGCGCGGCGTCTCGCTGCGGGCTCTGCTGGACGAGCGCGGGCCGTTGGCTCCCGAGGCCGCGCTCACCGTGCTCAAGGGCTCTTTGCTGGGGCTGGCGGCCGCCCACGCCCGGGGTGTCGTGCACCGGGACTACAAACCGTCGAACGTCATAGTCGGCCCGGACGGGGTGAGCAAGCTCATCGACTTCGGCATCGCGGGGCTCGTCGGGGAGAAGGCGTCGTCGGGCACCCCGCACTACATGGCGCCCGAGCAGTGGGCTCGCCTCCCCTCGACCGCGGGCACCGACGTCTACGCCGCGACGTGCGTCTTCTACGAATGCCTGACCGGCCGGCGCCCCTACGACGGGACCGGTCTCCACGAACTCCGCGCCCAGCACCTGAGCGCCGAGCCGCCACCGGCCGGGTCCTGGCCCGAGCTGAGCGCGCTGCTCGCCAGCGGTATGGCCAAAGCCCAAGATCAACGTCCCACGGACGCGCTGACGTTCGTCGCCGAGCTGGAGCTGGTGGCGGGCCAGGCCTACGGAGCGGACTGGGAGTCGCGCGGCTGGGCGATCCTGCGCGCGGCGGCCGCGGCGTTGGCGCCGCTCGCGGC
>NZ_BAAGZI010000155.1:0-12525 GCF_054778695.1 Actinocorallia lasiicapitis | reverse complement strand
CGGCGTGGTCGATGCGCAGCGGGGCGCGGCCCTCGCCGTACGCCTGGACGGCGGCGCCGCGGGCCATGGGCGTGGCGCCGGCGAAGGGCGAGGTGCCGGACGCGAACACCTCGTGGATGACGATGCCCAGAGCCCAGATGTCGGCGCTCGGCCTGATCTGCACGCCCCGCGCGCCCAGCGACGCCCTCCAGCGTTCCGGCGGCAGGTAGTCGAGGGTGCCGAGGGGCGGCGCGTAGCCGTGGGTGCCGGTCAGCTCGGTGGCGAGACCGAAGTCGGAGAGCTTCACCGAGCCGTCCCGGCAGAGCAGGACGTTCTCGGGTTTGAGGTCGGCGTGCACCCAGCCCGAGCGGTGGAGATGGGCGAGTCCTTCGCAGATGCCCTCGATCAGCCGGCCGCGGTCCGTGTCGTCCGCCCCGGCGTCGAGGAGTTCGCGCAGGCTGCGCGCGGCCCGTTCCATCACCAGGACGATCGCGCCGTCCAGCGACGGCCGGTCCGGCGCGCTGAGCACGAACGACTCGAGGAGGCCGATCAGACGCGGATGCCCCGTCCTGCGGCCGAGTTCGACCTCGCGGTGCGCGGACTCCACGATCCGGCGCGCCTGGCGGGGCGCGAGACCCGCGACCGGCATGACCTTGAGCGCGACCTCGGCGGAGTCCGGCGCGACGGCCGGGCGGGCGGCGTAGACCGTGGACCAGCCGCCGACCCCGATCAGTTCGCTGATCACCCACTCCCCCGCGCGGTAGCCGCTCGGCAGGAGGTCAGGGGGCTCTCCGGTGGCGCCGCCCGGGACGGGCCGCGGCCTCATCGCGCCGGCGGCGGCAGCAGCGCGAGATGCTCCTCCCGCACGAGCCCGAAGCGGAGCGCGAGCTCGACGACCTCCTCCCGCTTGCCGTTGCGGCGGTCGCCCTTGCCGGGATCGTGCGCGTCCGGGGGGCCGATGCGCAGCTTCTGCTCGGCGAGGTAGTCGATGTGGGAGCTGATCGCCCGCGCCGTCAGGATCCCGGCGGTGTGCCGGTGGAGCCGCTCCGCGATCTGGGGCGTGGTGGGGACCGCGACCCATGACTGGTCGCGCAGCCGCGGCTCGCACAGGGCGACCAGGACGAGGAAGTAGGTGGCGGTCTCGTCGAGGGAGTACGCCATGATGGTGCGGCTCCCCCACGGCACGCCCATGGCGTCGGGGTCCAGGTAGACGTGGTCGGGCGCGAACACCTGGAAGGTGGCGGGCGCCGGGCTGCGGGTGGGCAGCACCACGCGCGAGAACTCGAAGGGGATGGGGGCGCCGACCCTGCGCGGCTGCACCCGCAGGTACTCGCCCGCGCCCTCCGGGTTCTCCACCAGATAGCTGTGGCTGGTGCTGTGGTTCGTCAGCTGCCAGTGGTCGTCGGTCACCCGGATCTCGCCCGCGAGCCGGGACACCGCGTCGTCGGCCAGCCGGAGTTCGACGGGGGTCGTGGGAGAGCCGCGCCCGAACCGGGCGACCTCGCCGGAGCCCAGCCGCAACGTCACCGGGCCACCGCCGTCGGCGCCGTTCCCGTTCGGCAGATGGACGACCACGCCGCTCACCGCTCACCCCGGTTCCACATGTCCTGAAACATCGGACGACCGGCACGATACTAGCCCTCGGAGGGGTGAAACGGTGGGCCCAGTTCCGGGCCGCCGGGGGCTTCGACCGGCGGCCCGGAACGGGCGTGTCACGTGAGCGGGGGGCCCGCGGTGGTGTTGACCCAGACCCAGGTGGACCAGGACGTGAAGCCCGTCTGCCACTTGTGGTACACGCCGGCGCTGCTGGCGCCGAAGACCTCGATCCGGCCGTCGGCGTTGGTCGCGGCGGTGATCTCCGTGCCGCCGGTGCCGAAGGAGTCCCACTGGCCGTACGGGGCGTTCACCCCGGTCTGCCAGAGATGCTGGGCCACGGTCCCGTTGATCGCGAACACCTCGACCCGGCCGTCGGGTGAGCGTTCACTGGTGAGCTGGGAGTTGGCCGGGCCGCCCGTCTCCTCCCAGCCCGACCAGCTCGTCGGGCTCGTCTGGTAGCGGTGGAAGACCCCGATGGGGCCGGAGGCGAAGACTTCGAGGCGTCCGTCCTTGTTGTGGTCCACCGTCAGGTCGTGGCCGCCGGTCCCGAAGTTCTCCCAGGCCGACCAGCCGCCACTCACGGCCGTCTGGTACTGGTGCTGGAAGACGTCTCCGTTGAGGGCGAAGACCTCGAGCCGGCCGTCAGGGGATTTCTCCATCTCCAGCCGGCTGTTGGCCGGACCGCCGCCCGCCGACGCCCAGGCGGCCCAGCCGCTGTTGGGGGCCGTCTGGTAGCGGTGGAAGATCCCGACGGGACCGGACGCGAACACTTCCAGCCGGCCGTCGCCGTTCGCGCCGACGGCGATGTCCTTGCCGCCGGTGCCGAAGTTCTCCCAGCCCGACCAGCCGCTCGACGGGGCGAGCTGGTAGCGGTGCTCGAAGACGCTGCCGTTGATCGCGAACAGTTCCAGCCGGCCGTCCGCGTTCGCGCCGATCGCCAGCTCCGCGCCGCCGGGGCCGCCGAGGTTCTCCCACGCGGACCAGCCGCCGTTCACGCTCGTCTGCCACGCGTGATGCACGCCGCTTGCCCCGGCCGCGAACAGTTCGAGACGGCCGTCCGCGCCGCGCGCCGACACCACACGTCCCGACTCGGCCGGGTAGGCCAGCGGTCCCGGGCCCGTCCCGGGATTGCCGAGCCGGGCCACCGCGGCGCGCGCCTCGTTCAGGTGCTGCCGGTGCGCGCCGGAGTTGTAGGTGGACCACGGCTGCCAGTTCCTGCCGCCGGAGGAGATCGTGAAGGCGGCGTTGGCGTTGCACTGGGCGTTGTAGGCGCAGGCGTCGCTGACCTCGGGGTGCCAGTAGTCGTTGATCTGCCACAGGCCGCGGTCCCTCGACGGCGGCGTGTTGTTCTGGACGTTGGTCGCCGCGGGGTTGCAGCCGGACTCCGTGAGCGCGACGGCGACGGCGGTCACCAGGCCGTCGCCGCGGAAGCCCGCGGTGTGGCCGGTCTGGGCGCACAGGTCGCTCGCGGCGGCGTGGGCCGGTGAGGCGCCGACGACGGCGCCCGCCACGAGCAGGAGCGTCGTCGCGAGAATGCCGGTGAGGGTCCGCATGGTCAGGCCTTGCGGAGACGGCCGATGATGCCGTCGAGGTCGCGGCGCATCATGTCGTGGCGCAGGAAGTGGCCGCCGGGCAGTTCGTGCCCTTCGTGCGGGATGCCCGCGCCGGCCAGGAGGGAGCGGAATTCGCGCTGACCGGCCAGCACCTGGGTCTCGTGGACGTAGTCGAACCAGTTGACCGGGTCGGGGCTGGTGCCCGAGACGAGGAACACCCGCTTGTTGCGGTAGCTCTCGATGCGCTGCACCGGGTTGTCGGCGCTCACCCTGGCCTCGTTCCAGAAGGGCACGCCGTAGACCGTCCCGCCGCCCAGGTCGAGGGCGCCGGAGGTGGCGTTGGCCCAGTGGGTGACCAGTCCCGCGTCACGGCGCAGGCTGGCGGGGCCCGAGTGGGCGCTGACCGACGCGAAGTGGCCGTAGTACTTGGCGGCGTATTTCAGCGCGCCGAAGCCGCCCATCGAGAACCCGGCCACCGCCCGGCCGTTGTACTCGGCGTAGGTGCGGAAGTTGGCCTCGACCCAGGGCAGCAGCTGGGCGATGTGGAAGGTCTCCCAGTTGCGCGGGCCGACGTTCGAGCTGACGGGGTTGGAGTACCAGCCCGCCTGGCCGCCGTCGGGCATGACCACGATGATGCGCTTGCCCGCGGTCCAGGCGCGGATGCCCTCGCGGTCGAAGGTGATGAAGTCCTGGCCGGGGCCGCCGCCGTGGAAGAGGTAGAGGACCGGGTAGGTGCGGCCGCTCCAGTGGTAGTCGTCCGGGAGGAGCACGTTGACGGCCGGGTTCCAGCCGATCTCGGCGGTCTGGAACCGGTAGTACCGCATCCGGGGGTCGCCCTCGTTGCGGTCCACGATCCGCAGGCCGAACCCGTCCCCGACGGCCGCGGCGGGCGTGGCGGCGGCCAGGACTCCCCCGGCGCCCATGGCCAGCGCGGCGGACAGGCCGCCGGCGGTTTTCAGAATGTTCCTGCGGGTGGGGTGCTGTGCGCTCAACATGACCTCCTGGGCCGGGGAGCCGACAAGGGTGTCCTGGCGCGGCGCGGACACCGTCGACAACGTAGGCGCTCAGGGCCGTCCCGAACATCCGGAACGCTCCGGAGTGACATTCGCGGCGTTCCGGCACTTCCCTGGACCCCGCGTCATGGTGCAGCATCGCGATGTCTCGGCCGTCGTCGTGCGTGGCCGTGTTCCGGACGCAGACCTGTACCACGAGGGAAGGACGGCTCGATGGCGCTGAGGAGACGTGGCGGAAGGCTGCCGTGGGCGGCCGCCGCCACGGTGGCGGTGCTGGGCGCGTCGGCGGCGATCGGGTCGGCGACCGCCGAGGCGGGGCCGGGCAAGCCGACGATCCGCTACACCGAGTACGGCATCCCGCACATCATCGCCCGGGACTGGGAGGGTCTGGGCACGGGCTACGGGTACGCGGCGGCCAAGGACAACATCTGCACGCTGGCCGACACCTATCTGATGGTCAACGCCCAGCGGTCCCGCTATCTGGGGCCGACCGGGAAGGCGAGCCCCGGGCAGAGCCAGAACAGCACCACCAACCTGAACAGCGACCTGTACTTCCAGCGGATCAATGACGACCGTGTGGTGGAACGGCAGCTCGACCTGCCCGCCCCCCACGGCCCGGAGCCCGACGTCAAGAACACCATCCGCGGGTTCGTGCAGGGCTACAACCGGTACCTGGCCGAGACGGGCGGCGCCGCCGGCATCACCGACCCGGCCTGCCGGGGCGCGGCCTGGGTGCGGCCGATCACGGAACTGGACGTCTACCGGCACGCGCACGCCGAGATCATCATGGGCAGTGCCGACCCGCTCCTGGACGGTCAGGTGAACGCCCAGCCCCTCCTCGGGACGCCCGCCTCCGCCGCGAAGAGCCCGGACGCGACGACGACCGCGAAGAAGATCCGCGACGCGATGGCGGTGAGCCGTCAGCAGAGCATGGGCAGCAACGCGCTGGCGGTCGGCGCGCAGGGCGTGTCCGGCGGCACCAGCATGATGCTGGCCAACCCGCACTTCCCGTGGCAGGGCAAGAACCGCATGTGGCAGAGCCATCTGACGATCCCCGGCAAGGTCAACGTCTCCGGAGCGGGGCTGCTCGGGCTGCCCGCCGTGAACATCGGGCACAACGACGACGTCGCCTGGAGCCACACGGTCGCCACCGTCGCCCCGTTCGGGCTGTTCGACGTGCAGGTCGACCCGCTGCACCCGACCCGCTACCTGGTCGACGGCGTCTGGCAGAACATGAAGTCGCAGCAGGTCGCGGTCGACGTGCTGAACGCCGACGGCTCCCTCGGCAAGGTCACCAGGACCCTGTGGTCGACCCGCTACGGCCCGATCACCACGTCGATGCAGGGCGTCCCGCTGCCGTGGGTGGTCAGCGCGCACGCGGTGCGCGACGTGAACCTGGGCAACCTGCGGGCGCTGAACACCTGGCTCCGGCTCGACCAGGCCAAGGACGTCAACGACGTCGTGAACACGCTGGAGACCACGCAGGGCGTCCCGTTCTTCAACACCGTCGCCGCCGACCGGAAGGGCAAGGCACTCTACGCCGACATCCAGGCCGTCCCGAACGTCACCGACGCGCACGCCGAAGCGTGCCTCACCCTGACAGGCAGGCTGCTGTTCGACCGGCTGGTGCGGCTGCCGAACGTGCCGCCGATCTCCATCCTCGACGGCAAGCGCAGCGCATGCGACTGGCCGGACGACCCGAACGCGGTCGCCCCCGGCCTGCTGGACCCGCGCAAGCAGCCCCGGCTGATCCGGTCCGACTTCGCCGGCAACGCCAACGACAGCGCCTGGCTGGCCAATCCGGCGCAGCCGCTGACCTTCCCGCGCGTGATGGGCGACACCAAGACGCCCAGGTCGCTGCGCACCCAGGAGCTCATCCTGACCGCGCAGAACCGGATCAACGGAACGGACGGCCTGCCGGGCAAGGGCTTCACCCCGCAGACCCTGGCGAAACTGCTGTTCGCCGACAACAGCCGGGCCGCCGACCTGGCTCTCGACACGACCGTGACGATGTGCCGGCGCCAGCCGTTCGGCCACATCCTGGTCGACGCCAAGCTGGTCGACGTGAGTGCGGCGTGCCCGATCCTGGCCGCCTGGAAGGACCACGACTACTCCCTCGACAGCCGGGGCTCGTGGCTGTTCGCGAACTACTGGTCCTTCCTGCTCGGCGGGCAGGGTGTCGAGAAACTGCCGTGGAAGGTGCGCTTCGACCCCGCCGACCCGGTGCACACGCCGCGTTCCCTGGACTCCGGCAGCTCCGCCGTCCGCGACGCCCTAGGCCGCGCGGTTCTCGCCCTGCGCAACGCCGGGATACCGCTGGACGCTCCGCTGTCGGACGTCCAGAGGTCCGTCCGCGGCACCGAGCGCATCCCGATCCACGGCGCGCCCGGCGAACTGGGCGTGCTCAACGTGATCAACCTGAGGCAGCTCGACGGCAGGCCCGACATCACCTTCGGCTCCAGCTTCATCCAGCAGGTGCGCTTCACCGCCGACGGCCCGCCCGAGGCCCTTTCCGTCCTGACCTACTCCCAGTCGGCGGACCCCACTTCACCCCATTACGCCGATCAGACCCGGCTCTTCTCCGCCGGCCGCTGGGTCACCGAACGCTTCACCGAATCCCAGATCGCCGCCTCCCCCGCCCTGGAGATCAAAGTCCTGGACTGACGGCCCGACCCCCCACCCCAAAAGCGTGACGTTTCGGATAAGCGAGACATTTCGGATGGGGTGGGGGCCTTGGGCGGGGGTGCGCGGGGTGGCGTACTGGAGGGACGCATCAGGTGGCGGTGCGGCCCCGGGACCCGGACCGGTGGTGCGGGCCGCGCCGGGAACGGGAGCGGTTCATGGAGCGGTTCGACACCATTGTCAGCGGCGGGATCGTGGTCGACGGGCTGCGCAATCCGCGGTACCAGGCCGATGTGGGGATCAGGGACGGCCGGATCGCGGCGATCGGCCGGCTCGGCGACGCCGAGGCGGGACGGCGGCTGGACGCGACCGGGCACATCGTGGCCCCCGGCTTCATCGACCTGCACACCCACTACGACGCCCAGCTCTTCTGGGACCCGTACTGCACGATCTCCGGTCTGCACGGGGTGACGACCGTCGTCATCGGGAACTGCGGGTTCGGGTTCGCGCCGGTCCGCCCGGAGATGCGGGCGTGGGCGATGCAGGCGCTCAGCCGGAACGAGCAGATCCCGATGGAGGCCATGCAGCTCGCGCTGCCGTGGACCTGGGAGGGGTTCCCCGGTTTCCTCGACGTCCTCGACACCATCCCCAAAGGGGTGAACGTCCTGCCGTACGTGCCGGCCTCGCCGCTGCTCGTCTACGTCATGGGCGAGGACGCGGCCTACGGTAGGCATGCCACACCGGCGGAGAACGCCGCCATGGCGCGTCTCCTCGACGAGGCCCTCGCGGCCGGCGCCTGCGGCTGGTCGGCGCAGCGGCTCCCGCCCGAGACGCCGTTCAGCGCCCAGCGCGACCACAAGACCCGCGCCTTCCCGTCCGACACGATGAGCGACGAGACCGCCGCCGCCCTCGTCGAGGCGATGGCCCGCCGTGACGCCGGATTCATCCAGATGGCCCTGATCACCGCGGACCCGCTGGCCGACCGGCGCCATCTCCAGGACCTGGCCAGGACGGGCGGACGGCCGATCCTCTGGAACGCCCTCATGGCCGACGGCGCCAACCCCGACGCGATCCGGGACCAGCTCGCGTGGTTCGACCGCTGCCGCGAGGAGGGCCTGCCGCTCTACGCGCAGGGCTTCACGACCGACCCCAGCATGATCTTCTCGCTGGACATCTGGAACATGTGGGACGCCCATCCCGCGTGGCGCACTTCGCTCGTCGGCACGATCGAGGAGCGGATCGTCCGGCTGTCCGATCCCGAAGTGCGGCGGGCGCTGCGCGCGGACAAGCCGATGCTGTTCCCGCTGGACCATGTGGTGCTCCGCCGGACCTCCCTGCCCGACCAGGAGAAGAACGTCGGACGTCCGCTGCCGGAGATCGCCGCCGAGGCCGGCCTCGACCCGGTCGACGCGCTCCTCGACATCTCGCTGGCCGAGAACCTGGCGACCGTCTGGCAGGTCCCGCTCACCCAGATCGACGAGGACCTGCAGCGCGAGCTCGTCACCCACCCGTTCGTGCTGCCGGGCGTCTCCGACGGCGGCGCCCATATGAAGATGATCACCTCGGGCTGCTATCCGACCGAGCATCTGGCCACCTATGTCCGCGACCGCGGCTGGGTGACGCTCGAGGACATGCACTGGAAGCTGTCGGCGCTGCCCGCGTTCGTCGCCGGGGTCAAGGACCGCGGGACCATCGCCGTCGGAGCGCCCGCCGACCTGGTCGTCTACGACCTGGAACGGCTCGAGCTGCTGCCCGAGGAGGTCGTCCACGATCTGCCGGGCGGGGAGTGGCGGCGCGTCCGCCGCGCCGACGGCTACCGCTACACGCTCGTCAACGGCGCGGTCACCGTCCACGACGGCGCCGTCACCGGCACCACCTCCGGCCGGCTCCTGCGGCACGGCCGCGCCGACGCCTGAACCGGGCCGCCGCCCGAACCGGAAGGACGACCATGCCACAGACGATCATGCTCGACATCCCCGTCGCGCCCCGTGTCAGCCCCGACCTCGAACGCTGCCGCCGTCACCACCTGCGGTGGCTGACCGACAAGGGCCTGCTCCGCAGTGACGCGGCCGCCGCCGAGTACATGTCCTGGGACATCACCGGCTCGATGGGCCGCAGCTACCCCGACGCCGTGGGCGCCGAACTCGACCTGGTCACCGACACCATCGGGATGCTGTTCCTGTTCGACGACCAGTTCTACCACCCCGACCCCGGCCCCTCCGGCCGCGCGCCGGCCGTCGTGGACGAGCTCATCGCCGTCTTCGACCGCCCGCTGTTCGCCCCGCCCCGCCTGGTCAACCCGCTGACGGTCGGCTGGAGCGAGCTGTGGGGCCGCATCAGCGTCGGCACGTCCCCCGCGTGGCGGGCCAGGAACAGCCGGAACTGGGCGGCCCACTTCCGGGCCTGCCAGGCCGAGGAGGCCCACCGCAGAGCCGGGCTGATCATGGACGTCGAGCGGTACATCGCCTTCCGGCGCGACGCCGTCGGGATGCGCCCGTCCATCGACCTGATCGAGCGGGTCGGGCACTACGAGATCCCTGCGCGGATCGAGGCCCATCCGCTGGTCCAGGAGTTGCGGGACGCCTGCGTCGACGCCACGTCGCTCGCCAACGACCTGCACTCGGTCGAACGCGAGCAGTCCCGTCAGGACCCGCACAACCTCGTCCTCGCCCTCGAACACGAGCACGGCTGCACCCGCGAGGAGGCGATCGGGCGGGGCGTCGAGATGGTCAACCGGCGGGTCCGGGACTTCCTGCGGCTCCGCGACGAACTGCCGGCGCTGGCGGCGGCGGAGGGCCTCAACGCCTCCGGCACCCGTGATCTGCTGCGCTTCGCCGACGGCATGGCCGACTGGTTCCGCGGCAACTACGACTGGGGCAACGAGAGCCCCCGTTACGCGCCCGCGCTCCCTGCCCTGCCGGAGGACGGCTCCGGCTTCCTGGAAGACCTCATCGGCGTCGCCGGCTGAACGGCCAAGGAGAACCATGAAGCTACAGCAGTCGGACGGCCCCGCGACCGAGACCGTGACGCCCCGCCGCTGGGAGCGCGCCGTGGTGATCGGCGCGGGGATCTCCGGGCTGGCCGCCGCCGCGGCCCTCTCCCGGTCGTTCGCCTCCGTCGTCGTCGTGGAACGCGACCGGCTCCCCCAGGGAGAGGAGCCGCGGCCGGGGGTGCCGCAGGCGCGCCACCCGCACGGGCTGTTCATCCGCGGCGGCATGGAACTGGAGAAACTGCTGCCCGGCCTCCGCGAGGAGCTGCGGCGCGACGGCGCGCCGACCTTCGACCTCGGCGAGCAGATGGATCTGCGGGTGAAGGGCCGCACCCCGCCGCGCCTCACCCTCGGACTCCAGTTGCAGACCTTCAGCCGGAACTTCCTGGAGTGGCGGGTCCGCCGGCGGGTGGCGGAGCTGCCGCAGGTCGAGTTCCGGGCCGGCGTCACGGTGACCGGGCTGCGGTACGACGCCGCGGCCCGGCGGGTGACGGGGGTCGAAGGCCAGGTGAAGGACGACCGGACGGCACGGGTGCTGATCGACGCCGACCTGGTCGTCGACGCCTCGGGCCGGACCTCCAAGCTCCCGCAGTGGCTGGACCGGTGCGGCTACGCCGTGCCGGAACCCGTCGTCTCCGACCCGGGGATGGAGTACGTCTCCTGCGTCTACTCCTCGGGCGAGCGGCTCACCGAGAGCTGCCAGTTCACCTACGAGGTCGGCGGCACCCGGGGGGCCGCCGCCCTCGCCGTCGAGCGCGGACGGATGATGATGATCCTCATCGGGACGGTCAACGACCCGCCGCCGACCGACTACCCCGGCTTCGTCGCCTGGACCCGCGGGCTCACCAACCCGATCTTCACCGAGCTGGCCGCGTCCGCCGAACCGGTCTCCGGGCTGCGGCGCTACGGCATGACCACCAACCGGCGTTTCAACTACCACCGGATGCGCCGCTGGCCGGAGCGGATCGTCGCGGTCGGTGACGCCGTCTGCGCCTTCAACCCCGTCTACGGGCAGGGCATGACCATGGGCGCGCTCGACGCCGTCGCGCTCGCCGACGCCCTGGAACGCCGCACCGGCGACCTCGACGGCTTCGCCCGGCCGTTCCAGCGCCGCCTCGCCCGCCTGGCCCTTCCGCCCTGGCTCATGGCGGTCAGCCAGGACTCCCTCTACCGCGACCCCAGCGTGCCCAGCCCGCTGTTCGGCCGGGTGGCGGGCCGCTACATGACGCGGATCTTCGTCCGGCTGCCCGACGACCCGGCCCTCTACCGGACCTTCCTGCGGGTCTTCCAGATGACGGCGTCGCCGACGATCCTCGCCACGCCCCGCAACCTCTACCGCTGCCTGCGCCGCCACCGTCCGGCGCAGCCCGGAATCGGCTGACCGGTCAGCCGAAGTGCGGGGTGCGGCCGGAGGACGCGACGAAGTTCAGGCCCTTGAGGATGAAGCCGGCGCTGCTGTGCGGCACGTCGTAGGGGATGGGGCGGGGGCCGACCTCGTCGGTGACGCAGGTGAAACCGCCGTCGGCCCGCTGCCGGGCGGCCAGGAACCCCAGGCCGCGCGTGAGGGAGGCGGCGGGCGCGGCGGGACCGGCGACACTGAGCGTGATCAGTGCGAAGGCGGTGCTGACCTCGTCGCTCACCGCCTCGGCGTCGTGCCCCCAGCCGCCGTCGCCGTTCTGGACGTCCAGCAGATGGCGCACCGCGCGGCCCGTGGCACGCCGCGCCGCGGGTTCGACGTCGGTGAGGCCCAGGCTCCGCGCCGTCCGGAGCGCCCGGACGGAACGGAAGATCGCGCTGGCGTGGCTCCTGCTCCAGGAGAGCTCGAACGTGCCGTCGGGACGCTGCCGGTCGGCGATGAAGCGGACCGCGCGCCGGACCGCGCCGGGGGCGGCCCCGGTGACGGCCAGCGAGACCGCCGCTTCGGCCGTCATGCACACCTCGGAGGCGTTGCCGCGCAGATAGGTCGGGAAGCCGCCGTCGTCGTTCTGCAGGTCGAGGTAGTAGCGACGGCCGCGTGCCACCGCTTCGGCGTGGCGGACGGGGTCGATCGCGTACAGCGCCTGCAGGCAGTAGGAGGAGTCCTCGGCGTCGGTCTGGCGGGCGTGCGGGGAGTAGGTCCAGCCGCCGTCCGGCTGCTGGAGCTCCGCGATCCGTGCGGCGAGCCGCGCCGCGACCGGCGACCGGCCGGGGTGCCCGGCCAGGCCCATCGCGGCCAGCGAGGTCGCGCCGACGCTCCAGTCGAGGATGAACGGGACGCCCTCGTCCGGGCCCCTGGTCGCCAGCACCGCCCGCAGTCCCGCGCGGACCGCGCCTTCGTGCTCCGGCCCTTGGGCGTGGAGCGCGAACAGCACGATGAGGCTGGACAGGATGTTGCCCTCCCAGATCGGCGTCCGCAGCACCTCCAGGAGGCTGGCGACGTCCTGCCGGGTGATCAGGTGCGGCCGGTCCAGCGCATGGCAGGCGATCACCTTCTGGGAGGTCCGCTCGATCCGCTTCCAGGTGTGCAGCCCGGTGAGATCGGCGGGCTCGGTCAGCGAGACCGGGAGGGTCAGTTCGGCCCCCAGCAGCCAGAAGACCACGTCGACCAGGTCCTTCTTGGGGGCGGCGGTGTGGTGGTCGAAGCCGCGCAGCAGCTCCTCGGCCCGCCACCTGCCGGCCGGCGCCTCGCTGCGCGCCAGCCGGGCCACGACCTGCTCCAGCGGGGTCAGCCCGGTGGCTCCGGCGAGGAAGCCGCGCATCGCGTCGGCCGACCTGACCGTCGCGCCCGGCGAGT
>NZ_BAAGZI010000154.1:0-12560 GCF_054778695.1 Actinocorallia lasiicapitis | reverse complement strand
GGAACATCCCCGAGTATTCGAGCCCTTCGTAAGAGTCCACGGAGTCATAGTCCCCGAAATCAGGGCCTTTCGATCAGCCGCGCCAGGGCGGCCGCCCGTTCCGGTCCGGCGAGCCGTTCGGCGGCGTGCTCCCTGGCGTCCGTGCTGATCGTGAACTCCGGCCCGTCCTCGACGAGCCCCGCCTCCACCAGCTCCGCGACGGGCGGCTCACCGAGCCCGCTCGTCGCCGCGGCCATCTCGGCGGAGAAGTGGGTCCCGAACAGG
The DNA here is from genome assembly GCF_054778695.1 of Actinocorallia lasiicapitis. Classification (NCBI taxonomy): domain Bacteria; kingdom Bacillati; phylum Actinomycetota; class Actinomycetes; order Streptosporangiales; family Thermomonosporaceae; genus Actinocorallia; species Actinocorallia lasiicapitis. Next base: position 12,296 of record NZ_BAAGZI010000154.1, on the reverse strand, counting down.
ACGCCGAGCGACCGGTACAGGGCGGCCGCTTCCGGGGTGAGGCGGGTGTAGGCGGCGTCGAACGCGTGGTCCACCGGGTCGTCTCCTTCCGCCGGCTCCGCCGGTCCGCCTCTGCGGAGCTCGTCGGCGACGGCCCGCGCGACGAGCGGGATCCCCGCCACCCGTGCCGCGGCCCGGTCGAGCTCGGCCTTCGGCACCTCCCCCGCGCCGCCGCCCAGCAGATCGAGCAGCAGCCGCCGGACGTGCTCGTCGGGCAGCGGCGGCACCGCCACCTCGACCGCGTCGACCAGCTCGGGCATGGTGCGCGCCGTCGCCACCACCACACTGCCCGCGGACGTCGGGACCAATCGCCGTAGCTGCGCGCCGCGCGTCAGGTTGTCGAGGAACACCACGACGGGCCGTTCCCCCGTCTTCTCCAGGAACAGCCGCCGCATCTCCCCCGCTTCTGCGGGCATCCGCGCCGCTTCGACGCCGAGCGACCGCAGGAACTCGCCGAGCACGTCCTCGATCGACCGTTCCCCGCCGTCCGACAGATCGGCGTAGAGCTGGTGCCCCGGCACTCCGAGCCCGCGCGCCCACTTCAACGCGAGCTGCGACTTCCCGATCCCGCCGCGCCCGGTGCAGACCACCACCAGCGCCGTGTTGGCGCTCCTGGCCCGCCGCCAGGCCCGGCCCAGCTCCTTCAGCACCGCTTCCCTGTCCCGGAAGTGCACGCTGGTCGCCGGCAGTTCCCTGACCACCCGCGCGGCCGGCGCCGGTACCGCCGCCCCGTTCCCCCGCAGCGCGACCGCCAGCGCCGAGAGCGCCGCGAACCCGCCGATCACGCTGGCGAACTTGTCCGCCTGGTCCAGCCCGGACGCCACCAGGAGCCCCGCCAGTCCACCTCCGACGACCACGATCCCGGCCCCGCCCGCGACCCGCCGCAACCGTCCGTCCGTACCGCCCCGCAGCCCCATCACAGCCGACAGTCTGGGCCATTCACCCCCGACCGCACCAGACACCGCCGAACCCTCGCCTAACCGTCGGCTCTTCCTCGCATCCAGTGGTAGACCGCCGCCACGATCCCCACCCCGACACAAATACCGAAACACGCCCCGATCCCCAGCAGATGCTCCCGCAGCCCACCCACAGTAGAACTCCCCTCGCTCTGGGTAATCGTCGCTCATCAGCGGCCTGCCCGGCGGGCGAGCGCCGCGATCCACCGGAATGTCAGTCCCCGTTGATAGACCAGTGGAGTGGGACGCGGCGGGCCCGCCGACGCGGTCGCATCGACGGGCCCGGAGCAGTGCGGATCAGGTAGTGCGAATCAGGCAATGCGGATCAGTAGGAGGTGGTGACGGTGACCCCCGTGAAGGCGGTCACGGCGTGGAGGCTGATGTAGCGGTAGCCGGCGGCCGGGTTGGTGACGGTCAGGGTGTGGACGTTGCCCGCTCCGGTGGCGCGCTGCGTGTAGGCGGAGGTCGTCGCCCAGGAGGCGGCGTTGTAGTAGAGGTCGGCATCGCCGGTGCCGCCTGTGGTCGTGATGGTGAGGGTGGTGGTCCCCGCGGGCAGGTTCAGATAGAGGTAGGCGTAGTTGCCCTGGGTGGCGGCGAGCCCGGAGCGTTTGCAGTTCTTGCCGAGCTGCCGGTTGTCGGTGCCCGTGCACTCGGGCGCGGACGGGGCCGAGACCGTGACGGGCTTCGACGTGGTGGCGGTGGCGCCCTTGTCGTCGGTGACGGTGAGCTGGACCGTGTACGTTCCGGCCGCGCTGTAGGTCTTGGCCGGGTTCGCGGCCGTGGACGTCGTGCCGTCGCCGAAGGCCCAGGCGCGGGCGGTGATCGTCCCGTCGGGGTCGGTGGAGGTGTCGGTGAACGACGCCGTCAGGCCCGAGACCGTCGAGGTGAAGTTCGCGGTCGGCGCCTGGTTGGCCGGGGGCGTGCCGGCGCAGGCTCCGGCGGCGCAGGCCGTCAGCCAGGTGTCGAAGTCGGCGTTGTAGTTCCTGGACGTCAGGAACGAGCGCGCCGCCGACCAGTTGCCGGTCCGGTAGTGCCCGAGGACCGTCGTCACGTCGGCGGGGTGCTTCTCGAACATGTACCGGACAGCCAGGTACCCCCAGTAGTAGGTGCGGGCCGTGGTGCTGTTCTCGTAGGTCGTGTCGAACAGGGTCGACAGCGGGTAGGCGTGCGTCCCCGCGGCGGCGACGGCCGCGTCGTAGGTGAGCCCGCGGTACCCGTAGGAGATGTACTCGGCGAAGCCCTCGACCCACCAGATGGTCGGGGTGGCGACTCCCGCCTCGAAGTCGCCGTACATGTTGAAGCGGCCGTCGAGGTAGTGGGTGTACTCGTGGTTGAGGTTCCAGATCTGCCAGCCGGGCGCGACGTCGGTGCGTTCGTAGGCGATGAACCGGGGGACGTTGCCCGCGGCGCCGGGGTCGCCTTCGAGGTACATGCCGCCGTTGTTGGTGTCGATCCCGAAGATCGCTCCGGCGTAGGTCTGGTAGTCGGTGCTGGAGTTGAAGACGTTCACCTCGAGGTAGGTGTTGCCGTCCCCGGCGACGGGCCCCGGGTCGTTGACCTTGGCGTGGAAGTAGGCGTCCTGGTTGGCGAGGCTGGCGCAGCTCGCGTCGAGCTGGGCGGTGGTGATTTCCTGGGCGCGGATCGTCAGGGACGGGCCGCACACGCGGGTGACCGGCAGGATCGCCGCCTTGATCCGGTTGGCCAGGTCGCAGGTGCCGTAGTAAGCGCAGTCGGCCTGGTCGTAGTAGTCGGTCATCTCCGCGACGGCCACCCAGAGGCCGCCGGTGGGGCCGGTCAGCGACGTCCGGTCGAGCAGGTCCTTGGCCAGCGGCCGGACCGTGGCCCGCAGCGAGGTGTGCTGGAGGAAGCGGCCGAGTTCGCTGCCCGCGTTGGACGTCAGGAAGCCGTTGCCGGTGCCGAGCAGGCCCAGGTGGGCGACCGCGAAGTCGTGCAGCACGGTCAGGACGGACGGGTCGTTCTGCACGGCCGTGACGAACGCCGCCAGGTAGTGGCCCCGCCACAGCACGGTGTAGGTGCTGTTGACCGCGTTCCGCATACTCGTCGGGTAGGCGGTCGTGTAGCCGGTGAGCAGGCGTTTGACGACGTAGAGGTAGCGGGCGTTCTCGCCCGCGCTGTCGATGAGGGTGACGGCTTCGCCCAGCACCGAGCCGTTGGCGTCGGTGACGGCCGAGGAGTCGGGGTCGGTGTAGAAGGCGTCGAGCGCGCCGCGGATGGCGGTGGTCAGCGGGGCGCCGTAGGAGCCGACGTCGCCCGGCCGGTAGTACTGCACGTAGTACCCGGCGCGCAGGAACAGGACGAGCTGCAGCGTGCTCGCGCTGTTGTCGCCGGTGTAGGCGAGCGCGTTGGTGCGCAGCGCCTGCGCGACGGTCACCATCTGCGCTTCGCGGAACGCGCCGCCCGCGTCCGAGCCGGTGATCGAGAACAGCGTGTTGACGCAGGGGACGTCGGCGGCCTTGATCGCGGTGACGAGCGCGGCGCCCGTCCTGGTCGTGAAGTCGCTGAGCGTGCAGGCGGCGAGCGCCTTGGCCTTGGGCTGTGCGGGGGCCGTCGCGGGGGCCTGGACGGGCGGCCGGTCCCGCGACGCGACGTCGGAGTGCGCGACTTCGACGGCCTGGGCGGTGGCCGGTCGCGGGGGCGGTCCCGTCGGTTTCGCGGGCTGGGCGGCGGCTCCGGACGGCGGCAGCACGGCCAGCCCTCCGAATCCGAGCAGGGTGACGAGCAGGACGCGGAAACGCATGTGCGGACTCCCGGGGGCCAGGGTGTCGAAATGTCACATGTAAAACATCACACGGCTTGAGGATGAACAAGGGCCCCACGGCATTTGCAACGTCGTCAAAATCCCCCGGAAACGGACGCGGCCCGCGACCACCGAGAAGGTGGTCGCGGGCCGTGTCGCGGGCGGGTCAGGCAGCCGGGCCGTCCTGTTCCAGCTCGACCTCGCGATTCCAGTCGCGCTTGGTCGCCTGCCAGCGGTCCTCGTCGTGGCCGAGCCGCCAGTAGCCCGAGATCGACACCCGGTCGCGCGGCATGTTCCGCTCGATGAGCAGCAGCCGTCGCAGCTCCTTCACGAATCCGGCCTCGCCGTGCACGAACGCCTGGCCGTCGCCGTCGGGCGGCGTCCAGGCGGTGACGGCGGGGACCAGCACGGAGCCGACCCGGCCGTCGCCGCGGTGCAGCCAGGTGATCTCGGCGGCGCCGCGCGTCTCCAGCTTCTGCTCCTCGGCCGGCCCCTCGACCTCGAGGAACACCCGGGCGCGCGCGCCGTCCGGGAGCCGTTCCAGCGACGCGGCGATCGCGGGCAGCGCGCTCTCGTCCCCCGCCAGCAGATGCCAGGACGCCGCCGGATCGGGCAGATAGGCGCCGCCGGGACCGGCGAACGCGATCTCGTCGCCGGGACGTGCGTTCGCCGCCCACGGACCGGCCAGACCGTGGTCGCCGTGGTGGACGAAGTCGAGGGTGAGTTCCCGCGCGGCGGCGTCCCAGGCGCGGACGGTGTAGGTCCTGGTCACCTCGCCGAACCTCAGCTTGACGTAGTGGTCGCTGAACTCGCCCGCCCGGAACCCGGCCAGCCCGTCCCCGCCCAGCACCACTCTGATCATGTGCGGTGTCACCCGCTCGACGCGCACGACCCGCGCGACGGTCAGCGGACGCCCCGCCCGTCCCGAACGTTCAGCCACAAACCCCTCCTTGCGATATATCGACGAGCATATCGCCGATACTCGCAGGCGCCCGCCCCTCGATCGAGGGGCGGGCGACCGGTCAGGACTGGGTGATCTTGATGTCGTCGACGGCTGCTTCGACGAGGCTGGCCGTGCCGGCGTCCGCCGCCTCGACCTGGAGGCGGATGGTCTGCCCGGCGAAGGCCGAGATGTCCACGTTCGACAGGGACCAGACCCCGTTGCGGTTGGCGGCCGCGCCGGGAATGTCGAGGACGGTGGAGGTCGTCGAGCCGATCACCTTGAGCCGCAGGTAGTCGGCGGAGGACGCGTTGCTTCCATGGGCGAGATAGCTCTGGAAGGAGAGCCGGAGGGTGCCCGTCGCGGGCAGGGTGATCGCCGGGGAGCGCGCCGTGGTGACGCCGCCGTCGATGTCGTAAGCGCCGGAGCTCGCACCGGCCAGACGTCCGGTGACCAGGTCGTTGGTGCCGCTGGTCGTGGTGCCGAGCTGTTTGGCGCCGCTGTCGGTGGTGGCTTCGGGGTCGCCGCGCTCCCACGCGCCGGTCGTCGCGGTGTCGGTGCCGGCGGGGTTCGTGGTCCAGCCGAGCGCCGTCTCGAACGTGTCCTGCCAGACGGTCGTACCGGCGACGCCGCAGTACTGGGCGTCCTTGCCGATGATCCGGTAGGGGCAGTCGGCGTACTCCAGGAGCCGCAGCACGGCCTCCTTGTTGATCGACGTCTGCGGGACGATCTGCTCGTCGGGCGGGTAGAAGCCGCCGCCGGAGCCGCTCGCGCCCGGATACATCTCGAACGTGTAGTTGAAGACGCGTTCGGAGCCCCAGAGCCAGTCGTCGATGCTGCCGTCGGTGATGTACAGGTCGGACGCCTGCTCGGCCGTGTAGCCGTTGGTGGCGGCCATGTTCTGGCCGAGGGCGGCGTGCGCGTCACGGTCGTCCTGGGTGAGCCCCGGCGCGGTGTCGGACGTCGTGAAGCCGTACGGCCACAGCACCAGCTTGCTGTAGGTGTGGAAGTCGATCGCGGCCTTGATCTGCTGTGCGCCGCCGACCCTCCGGCCGCGGACGAAGTCGGCGACCTTCTTCACCTCGGGCGCCGACTCGGCCGACGGCCCGCGGTAGGTGTCGCTGCTCTTGGTGCTGGATGAGCCGCCGCAGCAGCCCCAGTTGTAGGCCCAGTTCCGGTTCAGGTCGGTGCCGACATAAGTGCTGCCCGCGTTGGGCTGCCGGTTCTTCCGCCAGCTCCGGTAGCTGCCGGTCGCGATGTCGTACTCGCCGCCGTCGGGATTGAGATCCGGCATGATCCAGATCTCGCGGCTGTTCACGAGCCCGGTGATCCGGGCGTCCGAACCGTAGTTGTCGAGGAGCTGGTGCATCGTGTACAGCGCCATCTCGACGGTCAGGTGCTCCCGCGCGTGCTGGTGGTGCGTGAACAGCACCTCGGGCTCGTTCTCGTCGGTCGCCGCATTGTCACTGATCTTGATCAGGATCAGGTCGCGTCCCTCGTAGGACGTCCCGACGCTGAGTTTCTGCACGATCCCGGGATGCGCCGCCACCATCGCGTCGATCTCCGCGGTCATCTCGCCGTAGTTGTGATACGCCGAGTCGGCCGACGGAAAGTCGAACGTGCTGACACCGCTGGGCGACGGCCCGCCGGCGTCCGGCCCGGGCCCGGGCAGCGCGGTCACCGCGTACCCCAGCCGTTTGATCGCCGCGATCTCCGCCGGCGACGCCGTGACGACCACGTGATCGGCGAGCACCCCGTCGATGGCCGCGCCCGTCCGCACGATCTCGGTCCGCTGCGCGACGGTCCTGGGCCCCTGCACCTTGTACTGCCTGCCGCCTTCCGGCTCCGCCGCCGCCACGGTGTTCCCGCTCATCGCCATCCCGGCGACCAACAGAACGAACACCACCACGGCAACCCATCTCCGCCGATCCACCACAAGTTCCTCCTGGGGGTTGGGAGGTGATCCAGCCCCATTGAGACCCGAGGGTCAAGATCCGTCAAGACACGAGTTTCCCTCGCGTCCACCCTCGGCCACCCCACCGGGTCAGCGGGCGCGCCAGTGGTGGTGGGGGAGTTCGGCGGCGAGGACGTCGAAGTGGGGTTGGCGGCGCCAGGAGGAGCGGTCGCCGATGACGAAAAGGCGGCGGCGGGCGCGGCTGACCGCGACGTTCAGGAGATTCGGCGACTCCGCCGCCCAGGCGCGGCTGGCCTCACCGCGTTCGGGATGGGTTCCGAGCACGACGATCACCACGTCCGCCTCCCGTCCCTGCATCGTGTGGACGGTGCCGATCGCGTCGGAGACGAACGACGACGGCGCGAGCTCCCGCACCGAACGGCGGCAACCGTCGATGACCTCACGGAACGGGCTGAGCACCCGGATGGCGTCGAACGGCACCCCGAACTCGCCGGTGAGATGGCCGAGAATGCTCACCAGGGCGGCGCCTTCGGCCGGCACCCACTTGCCGTCCGCCGCGGCCGCCTTGACGTCCATCCACGCGCTGTCCCGGTAGGGGCGTTCGGCGGAGGGGAACGGCCGCCGCACGGTGTCGGAGACCATGAGACCGCGGTAGGCGATGGTGTTGCTGATCGTGAACATGGGCTGTTCGCATCGCCGGTGGACGCGGAGCGGCGCGCCCACCCAGACGGGCTCGTCCACGCCGTTCGGCAGTTTCCGCTCCACGGTCGTGCCCCAGCGGTTGACCCGGTCGGCGAGCCCCTGCGCGGAGTTGCGGTCGGGCAGCCACTGCGGCCCGACCCCGTAGCTGTTCCGCAGCAGCTCCTGGACCTGCGCCGGCAGGGTGATGACGGGTTCGAGCTGGAGCGGGTCGCCGACGAAGACGGCACGTCGGCTGCGCCACAGCGCGCCCACGGCGGCCTGCGGGGTGGCCTGCCCCGCCTCGTCGACGAGCAGCCAGCCGATCGACTCCGCGCCCAGCGGCGCGAGGAGCCGCCCGCAGGAGGCGAACGTCGTGGAGATCACCGGGACGATCAGGAACAGCGACTGCCACATCGCCTCGACGGCCTCCTGCGGGACGCCCATCGCACCGGACTTCAGCAGATCGTGGAACGCGGTGAGGTTGCGGTACATCTGCTCGGCCGCGCAGGCGGTGAACACCCGGTGCAGGTCGAGCCCCGCGAGGAAGGCCTTCGTCCTGGCCTCCAGCCACTCCTCGTCGGCCCAGGGCGCCGACAGTTCGCGTTCGTCGTCGGGAAGGCTCGCCCAGCGGTCGGGAACACGGGCGTCGGGCCGGTTCCTGCGGACTTCGGTGAGCAGTTCGACGGCGCGGACGCGCGCGGCGGCGTCCACCTGGACGGCCCGGCGCGCGTTCCACGCCGCGGAGTCGAGTTCGGCCACTCGGTGGACGGCCTGCTCGACCCGGCGGCCGATCTGCGCGAGGTCGTCACCGACCAGGGTCAGGGAACGCAGCAGCCGTCGCTGATCGTCCTCCCACTGCCGGACGGCCGACCGCCGGACGACCCTGGAGAACAGGCCGGGACGGGGCCCGAGCGCGGTCAGCTCGCCTTCCAGCCCGTACGCGAACACCGAAACCCTGCTCTGCTCGGCGATCAGCTCGTCCGCGCGGATCCTGGCCCGCCCCGTCTCCGCTTCGAGGGCCGTGGCCTCGGCCGGGTCCACCGGGCTGGTCTGGAGGAGCCGGAGCGCGTCGAACAGTGCCTGCCGTTCGGCGCGCAACCGCTCGACCTGCGCGATCGCCTCCCGGAACCGGGCGACCGCGGCCTCCCAGTCGACGAGCACCGGCCCGCCGTCGTCGAGCTCCGCCCCCTCGGTGAGGGATTTCAGGAGCTTCTGCATCCCGTCGTCGCCCCACCAGAAACGTTCCCGGAACTGCTTGCGCTTGCTCGCGTTGCCGAGCGGCGCGGCGATCGTCCCCCAGGCCGGAGCGCCGTCGAGCAGGGCGGTCGCGACGTCCCGGAAATGCGACGCCTCACGCCATTCCGCGCCGATCGCGGCCTCAGCGGGCAGCTCCGCCGTGATGTTCTCCACGGCCTTGTTGTTGGACGACGCCACGACGATCTCGAAGCCGGTGAGCGCGGGAGCGAGCCGGTGCACCTTGCGCGGCCAGTTGTCGTGCGTCTTGTAGGTGACGGTCCCGGTGAAGGCGGCCGCCGGGGAGGGCAGCGCGGCCAGCGCGTGCGCCCGATCAACGATGATCGCGGCGATGAGGTCGCGGAGCATGGTCGTCTTGCCGGTGCCGGGCGGCCCGTTCACCGAGAACAGCCCGCTAGCCGCCAGCTCCGCGTGGATCCGGTTGACGGCGAACTGCTGGCTCGCCGACAGCGCCTGGCCGGTCGGGGCGGGCCATCTGCCCTGCGGGACCAGGCGCGGCGCCAGCCCGTCGAACACCGGCCACGGCGAATGCCGGACGTCGACCCGCGCCGCCGCCCTGACCCCCGCCGACAGATAGGACGCCAGGGCGGGGCCGAAGGAGTCGACCCGTTCCAGGTCGTCGGGGAGCAGGCTGTTGAGGAACGCGGGCTCCGGCTCGGGCAGCTCGCCGTCCTTGTTCCGCCGCACCAGGAAGCTCTGCACCCGCAGCCTGGTCGGCTGGAGCAGATGGCCCACCCCGCAGACGTCGGCCACATGGGCCGCGAACGCCACGATGTCGGGCAGGGCGACCGATCGGCTCGGCGGCTCCTCCTCGGCGTCCTCGGCCTGCCCGGAGGCCCGTTCGATCACGGGTTTGAGCGCTCCGGCGGCGGCGATCCCGGCGACCCGGACGAGGAACGCGCCGACCGCGGCCTCCGCGACCCCGCCCAGCACCTGGGCGAGCACCGGACGCCAGGCGCCGCCCGGATCGGCGTAGGGGATCTCCGTCCCGGTCAGGGTCGCGACGGCCTTCCCGCACTCGGTCTGGGCGTCGGTGAACCCGTCGAGCCACGCCGGATCCGTCGGCCCGGGATCGAGGATCCGGCCGGTCGCCCACGCGCAGGACGAGAAGACCAGCGTCTCGTGCAGCAGCCGGCCCTCGTGGTCGACGGTGAACGCGAACACCGCGGTCTCCTGGCGGTGCCGCCCGGCGTGGTCCTCGACGTCGCCGCCGAACCGGTCGGCCAGGGCGTCCCGCACCTCTTTGAGCTCGTAGACGCCGCCGAAGACCGTGTGCCGCCACTCCGCCCCGTACCGCCCGCCGTCCACGACCTCCGCCTGCAGCGGATGCCGTGCTTCCCACGGCAGGATCGGCACGGCGAGCCGCGGCCCGACCCGGAACTCCTCCACCCGCCTTTCCCCGCCCCCACGGCCCCTCTCCACTTTCGGCAGCGCGGGCGGATCGAACAGCTCCACGGCCCGCCAGTACTCAACGACCTCCCGCATCCGCTCCCTCACCCGACCGCTCAGCCCGTCTGGAAACTCTCACCTCGATCATCTCCGCCTCCACTCCCTCCGCCCTGACCACATCAGGCCATCCGTGGCCCCTCAGCCCGCCAGTCGGCGAAGAAGGGTTATCTGATGCCCCCCCCCCGCGAAAATTCGGGGCTCGCGCGAGGACTGCCCGGGGTGGAGGCGGTAGCGGAGGGTCGGCGCGTCGAGGAGGATGCCCGGACGGTCGCGGGCGACCATGATCAAAAGGCCGGTGTCCTCCATTCCGTGGAGTGCGGGCCAGCCGGCGCGGATCGCGTCGCGCCGCCACATGACCCCGGCCGGATGCAGCGGCACCCGGTAGTCCTCTGGCGAGGTCCGCCAGGCGTCGGCGATCGCGCCCGGCGGGATGATCCCGGGCTTCAGCGGCAGGTCGACGTCGCGGAGGGAGCCGTCGGCGTGCAGGTCGCGGGCGCGTCCCGCCGCGTATCCGGCTTCAGGTACGGCGGCCAGGGCTGTGGACAGCAGGGTCAGCGCGGACGGCTCCAGCAGATCGTCGCCGTCCAGGTTCTGGACGAGCGGCGCGTCTCCGCGGGCCAGCGCGAGGTTGCGGGCGTTGGCGGGCGCGACCCTGACGAGATGGGCGTCGATCTCCACCCGCGGGTCGGCGGCCGCCCCGCACGCCTTCAGCGCGTCGAGCATCGGCTCCGGCGCGCCGTCGAGCTGCACGAACCAGGTCCAGTCGGTGTGGTCCTGAGCACGCAGGGACCGCCAGGCGTCGGCGAGGAACCTCGCGTTCGGTTCATGAACGGCCGTCAGCACATCCACCGTCGAGTCACGGGACGAGCTCGCCGACGCGGGCGCGCGCGTCCTGTCGGATCCGCGCCCCTCCCCCGAGGTGATCGCGTTCGCGGCGCTCTACCACGCGGGCAAGCTGCGCGGGAACTTCGCGTTCGACGAGCTCCGGGTGTTCCTCGAATCCTCCCTGCTGGCCCTGTCCGCCGGACGCCACCTCGACTCGGCCCTGTTCACGGCGCTCCGGGCGTTCGCCGCGTTCGGTAGCCCGTCGATGACCGTCGACCACGCCGTCTCCCTGCTCGACAGCGCATGGAACTCCCCCGACCGCACCCGGCACGTCATCGACGTCTGCCTGAACGCCCTCGGCGCCGCCCACCCGTTTCCTGACAAGGGCGTCCTGCTACGGGACCGCGCGGCCGAAGCCGTGGAGCTGTTCCCGTCCGACCATCTCTTCCGTTTCCGGCTCGCCGTGGGACAGCGCCTGTGCGACGACCCCGACGCGGCCCTCCTCAGCATCGCCGGTACCTGGCACCTCACCCGCCCCCGCCCCTAACCCTCAGCGAAGCGCGGCGAGGGCGAGGGTGAGGAGGTCGGGTCGGCGGGGGTGCAGCCAGCGGGTGATCCATTGACCGTCGGGGGTGAGGTCGCCGGGTGGTGCGCAGTCGATGAGGCGGCGGAGCATCATCAGGGGGAGCAGCAGGTTGAGCGCGTCCAGGTCGGGGGCGCCGTAGGCGTCCAGCAGGGGGTCAGGGGACGCGCCGTGCGGGAGGTCGACGGCCAGGGCCCAGGCGAGGTCGAGCATCGGGGGGCCGCAGTCGACGGCGCCCGGGTCGATGATCCCCGACAGACCCCCCCCCCGTCGCATAAAGGGCATTGTGGCCTACTGCGACATCTCCGTGGATCGGTGTGACGGGCATCCGCTCGCACGTGGCGGCGAACTCGGCCGCGAGGACCGGGTGGAAGGCCGGGACGCGGCTCCGCGCCGAACCGAGCAACACCCCCAGAGCGCCCGGATCGTCGAGATGAAGACCGCCGGGCAGCCGAGCCGAATGCCAGCGGTGGAGCTGGACGCCCAGCGCGCGTTGCTGGCCGGGGGTCGGAACCTGGCTCGGTTCACCGGGCAGGCGTTCCAGAACGGACCACCAACCGGACGGGGTCGTGCCGCAGTCGAGCAGGCGCGGCGCCGCAACCCCGGCCGACGCACGCAGGCGCTCCAGCCGCAGGACCGTGTCCAGCGTCTCGTGCGTGCGGTGCTGGACCTTCACCACCGTGCGCGGGCCGAGGACGACGAATCCGTCGCCGGACCGCGGCCCGCCGTCGAAGAACCGGCTCGTCGTCGCGGCACGCACGGCCTCGGTGACGTCGAGGATCGCCGCGGTGGGGATCGGCGTCCGGTCGGCGACGTCCAGCGGACCGCACCGCCCGATCATCCGGCGCAGCGGAACCCGCCAGCGTTCCGACGCCTCGCCGTCCAGCCAGCCGACC
>NZ_BAAGZI010000153.1:0-12570 GCF_054778695.1 Actinocorallia lasiicapitis | reverse complement strand
CGCGAACACGGTCAGCAGGGAACCGGCCGCCCCGAGCAGGGCGGCGGCGGCCAGCTCGCGCTTCGGGCTCATTCCGGCCGGCTGCCGACGACGGCGCCGAGGTCGTCGGCGTCCCAGCAGGTGCGGTCGCCGGTGTGGCAGGCCGCGCCGACCTGGTCGACCTTGACCAGCACGACGTCGCCGTCGCAGTCGAGGGCGACCGACTTGATCCACTGCTGGTGGCCGGAGGTCTCGCCCTTCACCCAGTACTCACTCCGGCTGCGCGACCAGTAGGTGCAGCGGCCGGTGGTGAGGGTGCGGTGCAGGGCCTCGTCGTCCATCCAGCCCATCATCAGCACTTCGCCGGTGTCGTACTGCTGGGCGATGGCGGGCACGAGCCCGTCGGGGGTGCGCTTGAGACGGGCCGCGATCTTCGGATCGAGGGCGGTCGAGTGGGGGGCGGCGGGGCCGGCTTCAGACATGCCTCCATTCTGCCCGCCCTCCGGCCGCGCCCCGACCCGCCCCCACCACGCGAAAGGCCCGTTTCCGCGGGCATCGGAAACGGGCCTTCGTGACGTTGTCGGGGGAAACCGAACTTCTTACAGGGGGCGCACCTGGTCGGCCTGCGGCCCTCGGGTGCCCTGGGTCACCTCGAACTCGACGCGCTGGGCCTCGTCCAGGCTGCGGTAGCCGGAGGACTGGATCGCCGAGTAGTGGACGAAGACGTCAGGTCCGCCGCCGTCCACGGCGATGAAGCCGTAGCCCTTCTCGGCGTTGAACCACTTCACGGTGCCCTGCTGGGCCATGGTCTTTCTCCTTGCGGCAAAACACGGCGCCACACCTCGTGGCCCCAGTACGGCTTGCGCGGAGAATTCTCGCCTCCGGGTACCGTCCCCGGAAAAGCCAAAACACCCGCTGTCGACCAACCGCGACTGCAACCGATATCCGGGAGAGTATCACCGCGGAACCAAGATCCGCGAGAGCGGAAACCCCTGTCCAGTAAGGGATTCCGGCTGCTCACCAGGGTTCGGGTAACGGCTATCGATCCGTTCCGTATCCGGACCGATACCTGCCGGAACAACGGCCGATCGGCGCAATTAAAGTGTCTTCTGCGTAGCCCATGAAGCGTAGAGCTCCTTGTAGACGCCGCTTTCGTTCACCAGTTCGGCGTGCGACCCACGTTGCACGATCTCCCCCTTGTCGAACACGATCACTTCGTCGGCGGCCTCGGCCGTCGACATCCGGTGCGCGATCGACACGGCGGTCCTGCCCCTGGTCACGCTCTCCAGGGCGCGCTGGATCCGCACCTCGGTGGCGGGGTCGACGGCGGACGTCGCCTCGTCCAGGACGAGCAGGTCGGGATCGGCCAGATAGGCGCGGGTGAGGGCGGCGAGCTGCCGCTCCCCCGCCGACAGCGAGCCGCCGCGCTGCCCGACCGGGGTGTCCAGGCCGCGCGGCAGCCCCTCCACCCAGTCGGCCAGGCGGAGCTCGCCGAGGGCGGCGAGGATGTCGGCGTCGGTCGCGGACGGGCGGCCGTACCGGATGTTCTCGCCCAGCGTGGCGTCGAACAGGAAGCCGTCCTGGGGGACGATGACGATCCGTTCGCGCAGCGAGGAGAACCGGACCCGCGCCAGCGGCACCCCGTCGACGAGCACCGCGCCTGACCCCGGATCCATCAGCCTGGTCAGCAGTTTCGCGAAGGTGGTCTTGCCCGAACCCGTCTCGCCGACGACCGCGACCCTGCGCCGGGCCGGGATCTCCACGGTGACGCCGCGCAGCACGGGCGGCCCCGCCGGGTAGGCGAAGGTCACCGCGTCGAACTTGACCGCGATGGGGCCGCGCGGCAGGTCCTCGCCGTCGGCGCCGGGGTCGGCGACGTCCGGCGCGGTGTCGAGGACGGCCAGCACGCGCCGCCACCCGGCGATGGCGTTCTGCGCGTCGTTGAGCATCTCGGTGGCGGCCTGCATCGGCCCGACGAACAGGGTGACCAGGAACAGGAACGCGATCAGCTCACCCGCGCTGAGGTTCCCGCCGACCCCCAGCAGCACCCCGACGATCACCACGAGCGCCGTGGCCAGCGCGGCGACCACCTCGCTCAGCGGGAAGGTCGTCGCGACCAGCGCCTGCGCCTTGGCCTGCGCGGCTCTGCCCTTGTCGACGGCCGTGTCGACCCGTTCGGCGATCCGCCCCTCGGCGCCGTAAGCCTTGATCACCGACGCGCCGACGACCGACTCCGACACCGCGGCCAGCAGATCGCCCATCCGCTCCCGGACGACCAGGTAGGCGGCCGAGATCTTCCGCTGGAAGATCCGCAGCCCCCAGGCCATCGGCAGGAACGACGCCCAGACGATCAGCGCGAGCGGCCAGGAGTAGACGAGCATCAGCGCGGTCGCCACGAGCACCTGCCCGAGCGAGATCACGATCATGAGCCCGCCCCACTGCATGAACTGCGAGATCTGGTCGACGTCGCCGGTCACCCGCGACACCAGTGCGCCGCGCCGCTCCCCGCTCTGGGTCAGCATCGACAGATCGTGCACATGCCGGAACGCCTTGACGCGCAGCGCCGCCAGCCCCGTCTCCGAAGTCCGGTACAGCCGGACGTTCATCAGATATCCGGCGACGAACGTGACCGCGACGGCCGCCGCGCACGCCAGCACCGCGTTGCGGACGAAAGCCAGATCAGGCCCGGACGGCCCGTTCAACCCGTGGTCGATGGTCTGCTGGACGGCGATCGGCACCACGACGCGTCCGGCGGTGGCGATTATGGCCAGCAGCAGGGTGACCCCGATGCCCTTGCGGAACTCGGGGGTGAGGCGCAGCCCGCGGCGGAGGGTCGCGACGGCGCCCTCGTGCATCGCTGTCTCGTTGAGGGTGGTCGTCATGCCGTCACGTCCCGGGTGAGGTCCTGGTCGATCACGATCTCCTCGTCGTAGGCGTTGACGAGGTCGCGGTAGCCCGCCGAGCGTTCCAGCAGCTCCTCGTGGGCGCCCCTGTCCTGGACGGTGCCGTGGGCGAGGTAGACGACCTCGTCGGCGAGCGCGATGGTGGCCTTGCGGTAGGCGACGACGACCACGCTGGCGGCGTTGTCGCGCAGGCCGTGCAGGATCCGCGCCTCGACCTGCGGGTCGACCGCTGAAGTGGAGTCGTCGAGGATCAGCAGCCGTGGCCGCCGGGCCAGGGCGCGGGCGAGCGCGAGGCGCTGCCGCTGCCCGCCGGACAGGGTGGTGCCGCGTTCGCCGATCCGGGTGTCGAGCCCGTCGGGGAGCGCGGCGACGAAACCGTCGGCCTGGGCGAGGCGGAGCGCGGCCCACACCTCGTCGTCGGCGGTGGGCTCGCCGAGCACGACGTTGCCGCGCACGGAGTCATCGAACAGGAAGGTCTCCTGCGGGACGAGCGCGGCGGCCGCGGCGACGGCGCCAGGACCCAGCTCCCGGACGTCGACCCCGTCGAGCAGCACCGCGCCCTCGGCCGGATCGACCAGCCGGACCAGCAGCGAGGTGAGCGTGGACTTGCCGGAGCCGGTGGGCCCGACGATCGCGACGGTCCTGCCCGGCTCGACCTCGAAGGAGACCCCGTCGAGCACGTCGGCGTTCTTGTAGCCGGAGTTCTCGTCGCCTGAGTCCTCGTCGCCCGAGCCTTCGTAGCCGAACCGCAGGTCCTTGACGGTGAGCGACGCGGCTTCCGTGGACTCCAGGGCGGAGGTTCCGTAGGGCAGCGAACCGTCGGCGTCCAGGATGGCTCTGACCCGCTCCCAGCCGACGACGCTGCGCGGCAGTTCGGCCAGCACCCAGCCGAGCGCGCGGATCGGCCAGGCCAGCAGCGTGAAGAGGTAGCAGACCTGGACGAGGTCGCCCGAGGTGATCGCGCCCGCGTCGAGCCGGAGCGAACCGGCCCAGAGCACGATCAGCACGCCGAGCCCCGGCAGGGCCTCCAGCAGCGGGTCGAACAGGCCGCGGATCCGGCCGACGGCGATGTTGGCGTCGCGGAGCTTGTGGGCGCTCTTGGCGAACCGCTCGGTCTCGGCGTCCTCGCGGCCGAGGGTCTTGACGACCAGGCCGCCTTCGAAGCTCTCGTGCGCGACCTCGCTCAGCTCGGCCTTGAGCTGCTGAGCGTAGGCGGCGCGCGGGCCGAGGAGCCGCTGGTAGACCACGTTCAGCAGGAAGACCGCCGGGAAGATCAGAAAGCCGACGGCGGCCAGCGGCAGGTCCACCGCGAGCATCGCGACGGCGGAGATCAGCAGCATGAACACGACGCCGACGGCCATCGGCAGCGGCGCGATCGGCGCCCACACGGCCTCGACGTCGGCGCTGGCGTTGGACAGGAGCTGGCCGGTGGGGTGGCGCTGGTGCCAGGCCAGCGGCAGCTTCAGATACTGCCGGGTGACGGCCCGCCGGTACTCGGCCTGCAGGTTGTACTGCATGAGCCCCGCGAAGAACCGGCGCGCGGCGACGCCGAGCGCCTTGAGCACGGCGACCGCGAGGATCGTCGCCGCGGCCCCGGCCAGGGACCCCGCCACGGCGTTCCCCGAGGCGAAGGCGGGCAGGATCACCTCCTGGGTGACCTTGCCGAGCACCCAGGCGCTGGCCACGGTCGTCGCGCCGTACAGGGCGCTGCCCGCGACCGAGAGCCCGAACATGAGGGGTTCGGTGCGCACCGCCACGCCCAGGACCCGGAACCCGGCCCGGAGGATCTGGGGGTTGATCCGTTCAGGCACGCAAAATCTCCCTCTGTGAACGAATATTCGGCACCTATCCCTACCATCGGCCTACGACAGTTATTCCCCGAGGTCACACACCCGGTGCCAAAAGGCACTTGCCCCGAATCGTTCCTGCTGCGCATCCTGGCTGGGTGGACGCCAACGTGATTCAACCCGTCACCACGCTGCACGGGCAGCTCCAGCGAGGACTGGGCAGGGCAGCCCGCAAAGCCGCGCAGACGCGCGGCGCGGGCGAGTTCGTGTACGACTGCGTCCGCAGGGATCCGCGCTGGGACCGCCAGGTCGAGTCGCGCAGCCTCTACTACGCGCGCCTGGTCGTCGATCTCGAACTACCGGTCCATCCGATCACCGAACACCTGTTCGATCCCGCCGACGCGACCGACCCCGACGACTGGCGCGCCTCGCTGGCCATCGACACCCTCGCCGACCTGATCCGGCTCAGCAGGCGCGAGGCCGCCGTCCCGCTCCGCAGATACGCCGAGGAGGGCACCCACTGGTTCGAGGCCCTGGACGCGCTGGTCGCGCTCGGCGACCCCGCCCTGGTCCACGGGCTCGGCCCCGTCGCCGCGGCCCGCTGCGACGACGACGACCTGCACTGGCTGGTCGACGATCCGGGCAATCCGGTGATCCGCCAGTGGGCCGTGGAGCACCCGGCGATCGCCGACGCCGTCACCAAACGCAAGTCCAGCCCGCCGCCGCGCGCCCGCGAACACCACCGGCCGGACGGCAGCGACCATGAGCTCGTCGCCCTCGCCCACCAGCGCAGCGACGCCTCCATCGAGGCGATCATGGAGCTGGGCCGGCGGCGCAGTCCCGCCCTGTTCGACCTGGCGGAGGAGGTGCTGCCCGAGGGCGCGAGCCGCTGGCGCGGCGTCATCTGCCGGGCGCTGCGCGAGTACGACACCGAGGCGCTCCCCCGGGCCCGCCGGTGGGTGTCCGGCGGCGCCGGGCCCGACTGCGCCGACGTCGGCATCACGATCCTGTCCAAGCACGGCACGTCACAGGACGTCCCGGTGCTGCTCGAGGCCCTGTCCACCGATCTGGCGAAACGCTGCTGGGGCGGCGCCGCGGGCCCGATAGAGGGTCTGGGCCGGCTCCGCGCCGGCGTCGCCGTCCCGCTGCTGAAAGAGGCCTGGACCGAGACCGAGTACGCCTACCTGCGGCCCCGGCTGCTCACCGCCCTGCTCCGCACCGCCCCGCACACCGCCGAGGCGTTCTCCGCCGAGGCCCTGTGGGACTGCGAGGACGAGGCCCGCCGGATCGCCGTCGCCCGCGCGCCGCTCACCGAGGACAACCGGCTGCGGCTGCGCCGCCTCGCCACCTGCGCCGCCGAGGAGCCCGGCGTCGTCTCGGCGGCGGTGGACCGGACCGAGACCTGAAGACCGAGAGCTGAAGACCTGCAGACTGAGACCCGAATCACGGGAACCGCGGGCCTCCTCCGTGAGGGAGGGGTGCCGAATCGTTCTGCGGCGCGATGTCCCGGAAGGTCCGCGCCGCCTAGACTCGGCCTCATGATCTCCCCGAAGACCCGCGTCCTGCTCGCCGCCCCGCTGCTCGCCGTCGCCCTGCTCACCACCGCGTGCAGCAGTGACAACGCCGACTGCGGGCCGACCTCCTGCACCGTGACGCTCGACCGCGGCGTGGACGCCAAGGCCAGCGTCCTCGGCGTGGACGCGGAGTTCGTCAGCGCGACCGACACCTCCGTCACCCTGCAGATCGGCGGTCAGAACGTGACGGTGCCGCTGAACGGCGACGAGACCTCCGGCAACTTCAACATCACGGTCACCTCGATCACGAAGGACCAGATCGTCTTCAAGATCAACCTCAATACGAACTGACCCGCTTGAGGATGGCGTCGGCGAGCCGTCCGGCGGCCTCCGGCGCCAGGTGCAGGAACAGGAACGGCTCGGCGAGCTCCAGTTCCAGCAGGACGGGCGCGCCGTCCGGACCAGGAATGAGGTCCACCCGGGCGTAGAGCAGGTCGGCGGGGGCGGCCTGGAGGACGCGCCCGGCCACCTCCAGTTCGGCGGGGGACGGCTCGCGCCGCGACAGGGTGCCGCCGTTCAGCTCGGAGATGCCCGCACCGGCCTCCAGGATCGGCTCCTTGCGGGCGGCGTGGCTGAACGCGCCGTCGATGAAGACCAGGGCGGACTCCCCCGCCAGGTCGATGCCGTCGAGGTAGGGCTGGACCATCACGGTGCGGCCCTCGGCGAGCAGCGCGTCGAGATGGGCGCGGGCCTGCTCGGCCTCGCCGGTCGACCAGCGCGCGGTGTCGCGGGCTCCGGCCGAGATCGCCGGCTTGATGACGTAGTCGGACCAGTCGGGCAGGTCGGCCGGATCCCACAGGGTCGGCACGACGGGCACGCCCGCCGCCTCCAGGTCGCGCAGGTAGCGCTTGTCGATGTTCCAGGCCAGCACCTCGGCCCGGTTCGCCAGCCGCGGCACCTTCGCCGCCCAGTCGAGGAACGCCTCGGGCGCGTCGGTGTAGTTCCACGTGCTGCGGACCACGACCAGGTCGTAGGAGCCCCAGTCCGCGCCGCCGTCCCAGGCGACGGCCTCGGCGCCCGCCCCTCGCGCGGCGAGCGCCGCGATCAGCGCGGGCGCGTCGGTGTCGTAGCCGTCGGGCAGGCCGTCGAAGGTGGCGATCGCGATCTTCACGATCCCCACATTATTCGTATGACGTCCTTATGGCCACATCAGCGGACCGGATACCCCTCAGCCCTGATCGACTCCTTGACCTGCGAGATCTTCAGATCGCCGAAGTGGAACACGCTCGCGGCCAGCACCGCGTCGGCGCCCGCGGCCACGGCCGGCGCGAAGTGCTCCAGCGCGCCCGCGCCGCCGCTCGCGATCACCGGGACGGTGACGGCCGCCCGGACCAGCCGCAGCAGCTCCAGATCGAACCCGTTCTTGGTGCCGTCGGCGTCCATCGAGTTCAGCAGGATCTCGCTGACGCCCAGCTCCTGGGCGCGCTCGGCCCACTCGATGGCGTCGATCCCGGTGCCCTTGCGGCCGCCGTGGGTGGTCACCTCGAACCCGGACGCCGTCGGCGGGCCGTCCTGGACGCGCCGGGCGTCCACCGACAGGACCACGCACTGGGAGCCGAACCGGTGGGCGGCCTCGCGCAGGAACTCCGGACGGGCGATCGCCGCCGTGTTGATCGACACCTTGTCCGCGCCGGAGCGCAGCAGCCGGTCGACGTCCTCGACGGCGCGCACGCCGCCGCCGACCGTCAGCGGGATGAACACCTGCTCGGCGGTCCGCCGCACCACGTCGTAGGTGGTGGAGCGGTCGCCGCTGGAGGCGGTGATGTCGAGGAAGGTCAGCTCGTCGGCGCCCTCGGCGTCGTACCGGCGGGCCAGCTCGACGGGGTCGCCCGCGTCGCGCAGGTTCTGGAAGTTGACGCCCTTGACGACCCGGCCGCCGTCGACGTCCAGGCAGGGGATGACGCGCACCGCGACGGTCATGACGCTCCTCGGTAGGCGTCCACCTCGACCTCGACGAGCATGTCGGGGTCGAGGAATCCAGAGACGATGATCATCGACGCGGCGGGCCTGACGTCGCCGAACAGCGAGCCGTGCGCCCTGCCGACGGCGTCGGCGTGCGCCCGGTCGGTGAGGTACATGCGGGTGCGGACCACGTCCCCGGCCGACAGGCCCAGGCGTTCCAGCGACCAGAGCGCCACCTGGAACGCGGTGCGGGTCTGCTCGTACGGGTCGCCCTTGTGGACGATCTGGCCGTCGACGACCGAGGTGCAGCCGGACACGTAGGCCGTGTCGCCCGCCAGGACGGCGCGGGAGTAGCCGATCACCTCCTCCCACGGGCCGCCGGAGGAGATCCGCTGGACGGTCATCGGACGGCCGCCAGCGCCTCGGGCAGCGTGAACGCGCCCGCGTACAGCGCCTTCCCGACGATCGCGCCTTCGACTCCGGCGCCGACCAGGGTCGCCAGCGCGCGCAGGTCGTCGAGGGAGGAGACGCCGCCGGACGCGACGACCGGCTTGTCGGTGCGGGCGCAGACCTCGCGCAGCAGCTCGACGTTGGGGCCGGTCAGGGTGCCGTCCTTGGTGACGTCGGTGACGACGTAGCGCGGGCAGCCGTCCTTCTCCAGCCGGTCCAGGACGTCCCAGAGGTCGCCGGCGTCCTCGGTCCAGCCGCGGGCCGCGAGGGTCGTGCCGCGCACGTCGAGCCCGACCGCGATCTTGTCGCCGTGCTCGGCGATGATCTTCCGGCACCACTCGGGCCGCTCCAGCGCGGCGGTGCCGATGTTGACGCGGGCGCAGCCGGTGGCGAGCGCCGCGGCCAGCGAGGCGTCGTCGCGGATGCCGCCCGACAGTTCGACCTTGACGTCCAGCCGCCCGGTCACCTCGGCCACCAGGCCCTGGTTGGAGCCGCGGCCGAACGCCGCGTCGAGGTCCACCAGATGGATCCACTCGGCGCCGGACTCCTGCCACGCGAGCGCGGCGTCCAGGGGGCTGCCGTAGTTGGTCTCGGTGCCGGCCTCGCCCTGAGTCAGGCGTACGGCCTGCCCGTAGGCGACGTCAACTGCGGGAAGAAGCGTCAGGCTCATGCCCCGCACCTTATCGGCAGGCCCCGCCGCGCACCGAAACCGTCTCAGCCCCTGGGAAGGCCCATGGGGAAGGGCTCAGCCGAGGCATTTCCTGACGAAGGCGTCCATCCGCGCGCGGGCCTTGGCGTTGTAGTCGATCAGCCCGTAACCGTGGTCGTCACCCGGGAACACCTCGACGGTCTCCGCGCCCGGATGGCCCTGCGCGAGCTCCCTGACGTCCGCGACGGCCGCGTCCGGGTCGTCCTTCCCGGTGAGGACCAGCAGCTCGCCCGGCAGCTTCGCCGGGCCGGGCTCGCCGTGGTAGATGTCGACCGGGCTGACGCCGAGCGTGCAGACCGGCGCGGGGCTGATCCCGCCGCCTTCGTTGATGACCTCGCCGCCGCCGGCCGACGCTCCGATCGTCATGATCTTCTTGGCGCCCGCGGCGTAGAGGACCTTGGCGGCGGACTGGACATCGGTCTCCTCGTGCCCGGGCGACCAGCCGAAGACCGCCACCCGGTAGCCCATCTTCGCGAGGCGCAGCGGCTGGGCGTCCCAGCCGCAGGCGGTGCCGCGGATCTGCGGGGCCATCAGGACGCCGCGCTCGCCCTTGCCCCAGATCAGCACCTGGACCCCGTTGTCGCCGATGACGAACTCCGCCTGGTCGGCGACTCCGTTCGGGCAGGGCGGCGGGGTGGGCGTGCTCTGCGCGACGGGCGTTTCGGCGGGTGTGCTTTCCACGGGCGGGACGGGCTTGTCTCCCCCGCTTCCGCAGGCGGTCAGGGCCAGGAGCAGACAGACCAGCACGGGAAGTCTCATGCGGTGACGTTAACCCGGAACCGCGCCAAGATCGAGAGTTTCCTTCCAGTGAACTCCCTCCACCTGCAAGCCTTGCGGTTGACCGGTTCTGACCGGTCGCGACAGCCATCACGAGTTAACGGACAGGAAACACATCGGAAACCTCAGCGCGGAACATCAGAACTGTGCCTCGCAATGGATCGGTCCAGTACGGCCGTTACCTCCCCATCGAAGAACACGCGATCGTCGGCGACCTGCGCACCGTCGCACTCGTCGGCACCGACGGGACCATCGACTGGTTCTGTCCCGGGCGCTTCGACGCCCCCTCCCTGTTCGGCTCCCTCCTGGACGCCAAGAAGGGAGGGTTCTTCTCCCTGTCGTGCACGACCGCCAGCAGACCGAAGCAGCTCTACCTGCCGGACACCAACATCCTGATGACCCGGTTCCTGACCGCCGAAGCGGTCGGCGAGGTCATCGACTTCATGGTCCCCGACCCGAGCAACACCACGCTCCCCCGCGACCTGCTGGTCCGCAGGGCGACGGCCGTCCGCGGGCGCGCCACCTTCGACCTCCAGTGCTACCCGGCGTTCGACTACGCGCGGGTCCCGCACACCGTGGAGATCGTCGACGGGGTGGGCGCGGTGTTCGACTCCCCCGGCGGACGGTTCGTGCTCCGCAGCAGCGTGCCGCTGGTGCACGACGGCGACGGGGTCGTCGCGCGGTTCACGCTGGAGCAGGGCGAGACCGCCGACATCGTGCTGGAGTGGAACGGCCTCGTCGCACCGCTCATCGAGGGCGAGACCGACCTGCTGTTCCACAAGACCCAGGAGTACTGGCAGAAATGGATCGGCCAGTCCCGCTACCGGGGCCGCTGGCGGGAGATGGTGCACCGCAGCGCGCTCGCCCTGAAACTACTGGTCTACCACCCGACCGGCGCGCTGGTCGCCGCGCCGACCACGTCGCTGCCGGAGCACATCGGCGGCGTCCGCAACTGGGACTACCGGTACACGTGGCTGCGCGACTCCGCGTTCACGATCTACTCGCTGATGACCCTGGGCTTCCTGGAAGAGGCGTCGGCGTTCATGGAGTGGCTCCAGCACCGCTGCGAACAGGCGTCGCTGGAGAAGGACATCATGATCATGTACTCGGTGGACGGCAGCGACAAGCTCCCCGAGCACACCCTCGACCATCTCGAGGGCTACCGGGGATCGCGGCCGGTCCGGATCGGCAACGGGGCGGCCGGCCAGCGCCAGCTCGACGTCTACGGCGAGCTGATGGACGCCGTCTACCTCTACAACCGCGAGGTGCCGATCTCCTACGACCTGTGGGCGGGGCTGTCCAAACGGCTCGACTGGCTCGCCGACCACTGGGAGGAGCCCGACGAGGGCATCTGGGAGGTGCGCGGCGGACGTCAGCGGTTCACCTACTCGGGCGTCATGACCTGGGTGGCGTTCGAGCGGGCGTCACGGCTGGCGCGCGACCGCGGCCTCCCCGCGACGCTCAACAAGTGGCAGCGGCTGGCGGCGCGCGCCTACCGGTTCGTCCAGCAGGAATGCTGGGATCCCGACCTCGGCGCGTACGTCATGCACCCGGGCAGCAAGCACCTGGACGCCTCCATCCTGTGCATGCCGATGGTGAAGTTCTCCGGGCCGACCGATCCGCGGTTCCTGATGACCCTCGACCGGATGGGCCACGAACTGGTCTCCGACTCGCTCGTCCACCGGTACGCCCACACCGGGCACGACGGGCTGACCGGCGAGGAGGGCACCTTCAACCTCTGCTCGTTCTGGTACGTCGACGCCCTGACGGCCGCCGGACGGGTGAAGGAGTCGCGGATGGTGTTCGAGAAGATGCTGACCTACGCCAACCACGTCGGGCTGTACGCGGAGGAGATCGGCTCCTCGGGCGAGGCCCTGGGCAACTTCCCGCAGGCGTTCACCCATCTCGCCCTGATCTCCTCGGCCGTCAACCTTGATCGCGCCCTGGACCGCACCTGATCGAAAGGCCCTGATTTCGGGGACTATGACTCCGTGGACTCTTACGAAGGGCTCGAATACTCGGGGATGTTCCTGGTCCTTCCCGCCACCGTCGTGCTGACGTTCTGGCAGGACACGGCCTGGGCGGCCTGGCCGGCGCTGGCGGCCGGGCTGCTCGGCCTCGCCCTCACACCCCTCGCCGTGTGGTGGGTGGAAAGCTCAGGGACGCGAGTGCCATGGTGGGCCTACCTCGGCATGGGCGCACTGAGCTGCAAGTTCATCGGCGAAACCCTGCGGTTCCTCGGCTAGTCGGAACACGCCCTAACGGCCGAAGGCGAGGGCGGTGGCTACCGGGGTGATGAGGAGGGAGACGACGAGGACGCCGAACTGTTCGAAACCGGTCAGGGGGAGGAGCCAGGCGGCGAACTGGACGGCCAGGAACAGTGCCGCGACGGTGATGGTCCGCCGGCGGCGTGATCTGGCGGCGGGGCCGGCCGTGGTCGCGGGGGACAGGCCGCGCAGCTTGCGGCCGAGGGCGCGGCCGCGTTCCTG
>NZ_BAAGZI010000152.1:0-12597 GCF_054778695.1 Actinocorallia lasiicapitis | reverse complement strand
GGGAGCCGCCGCCTATGCCGTAGATGCCGCCTATTACGCCGACTGTTAGGGAGAGGGCGGTGATGGAGCGGGTTGAAGGTGGGGTGGGGGCGGGGTGGTGGGGGCGGAGGGGTTTGGTGCAGAGCCAGAGGCCCAAGGGGAAGAGGAAGGCGGCTACCAGGAGTTGGAACGCCCTTGCGCCTGGGACGGCGAAGACGCGGATGAAAGCGCCTAGGACTACGCCGGGGAGGGTGCCCAGGATCAGGAGGCGGGTCAGGGGGGCCGTGAGGTGGGGGGTTTTGCGGTAGCGGAGGAGGGCGCCGGGGCCTGCTACGACGTTGTAGAGGAGGTTGGTGGGGGTTACCGAAGGGTTGGGGACGTCTAGGACGCTCAGTTGGACGGGGAGGAGGAAGACCGCGCCGGAAACGCCTACGGGGGCCGTGACCACGGCGATCAGTGCGCCGGCGGTGAAGGCGATGGCCAGTTGCTCGATCACGTCTGCTCCCTGAACATGCGACCAGGATGCCCTACTTTGACGGTAGGGATTGACGGGTGAAGGTGGCCCAGACGGTGGTTCGGGAGTCGGCGGGGTGGTGGCCCCAGGAGGTGGAGAGGGCCTGGAGGAGGTGGAGACCTCGGCCGGACTCCGTGGTCGGGGAGAGCGGGAGGGGGTGGGGGCGGGAGCCGCAGGGGGTGCCGTCGTCGGTGACGGCGAGGGTGACCTGTTCGGAGGCCGCGGTGAGGGTGAGGGTGACCTGGCCGCCCCGGCCTGAGCGGGTGTGGCGGAGGGCGTTGGTGAAGAGTTCGGTGGCGCAGAGCTGGACGTCGTCGAGGGACGGGTGGCGGGTGGGGAGGGTGTCGCGGATGAAGGAGCGGACGGCTCGGGCGGCACGGTCCTCGCCTGGGAGGGTGATGGTTCCGATGACGGTCATGTCGTCCATGTCGCGGGCTCCGGGCGGCGGTCGGGGACTCGGTCGGGAGCCAGCCTTATCGGCGACGCCCACCCCGGCCATCGGATCGCGGGGCGCTGGAACCATCGGTCGGAGAATGTTCTCCGTTTGAAAGGGCCGCTACCCGGTGTCGCCGCTGAATGACACTCTGGGGGGATGGCGTCCGACAAGTTGCCGACGGTCCGGTCGCGCCGGATCGGGCGGATTCTGCGAGAGCATCGCGAAGCGTTGGGGCTGAGCATCCAGAACCTCGCGGAACGGGCCGCTCGGGTGCCGTCGAACATCAGCAATATCGAGAACGGGTTGGTGCGGATCAGGCCTCGCGATCTGCCTTTGCTGTTCGACTGCTACGGCGTGGCCGGAGTCAACGAACGGCGGTCGCTGACCCGGCTCGTCGAGCAGATGTATGAGAAGAGCTGGACGCAGCCGTTCGGCGGGCAGGTCTCGCAGTTCCTCATGGACCTGGTCAGCTTGGAAGGCGACTCGTCGCACATCCGATGCTTCGAGCAGCTCGTCTTTCCGGGGCTGCTGCAGCGTCCTGCGTATGCGCGGGCGCTCCTCGGGCTCAACAAACAGAAGACGGCCCGCAGCATCGAAACCTATGTGACGTTCAGGACTCGGCGTGTCCATATTCTCGACCGGCCCGATCCCGCCGAGGTGACGGTGGTGCTCGGCGAGGCGGCGCTGCGCTGCCAGGTGGGCGGCCCGGCGGCCTTGCGCGAGCAGATCGAGTTCACCCTCTCGTTGGCCGAGCAGGAGAAGATCGATCTGCGGGTGCTGCCGTTCACCGCGGGCGGCCACGCTGCGCTCAGCGGCGCGTTCAGTGTCTACACGGTCAGCGCGCCGCTCCGCTTCTCCGTGGTCGAAGCCGAGTATTCGCAGGGCGGACTCTTCCTTGAGGACGAGACCTCGGTGGAGAAACATCTGGAGATGTACGCGGGCCTCCTCGAACTGGCCATGGACCGGAAGTCATCTGTCGAACTCATGAAAGGACTGGTGTCAGAACCATGAGCAGAACACCTCAAGCCGCCTGGCGGAAGAGCAGTCACAGCGCTACCGACGCGAGCAGCAACTGTGTCGAGGTGGCACAGCAGCGGGACAGGGTGGCCGCACGGGACTCGAAACGGCCGGATGGCGATGTGCTGCGGTTCGGGGCCGGGGCCTGGGGCACATTCGTGCGCGAGGTCAGAACGGGCGGCCTCGGCTGACAGGAGGAAGGGTGGCCGAGCCATGAGCGATACGACGCGAGCCGTGTGGCGGAAGAGCAGCTACAGCGGCAACAACGAAGGCGCGTGTGTGGAGGTGGCGCAGCAGCCGAACGGCGTGGCCGCGCGGGATTCGAAGCGGCGGGACGGGGATGTGTTGCGGTTCGGGGTCGGGGCTTGGGGAGCGTTCGTGCGCGGGATTCGGGGCTGACGGGTTGGGCCGGTGCTGGTCACGGAGGGGTGGGGAGGGTGGGGGGTCGGTAGCGTCGGTGGGGTGACGCGGTGGGGGCTTTGGGGGGTGGTGGCTGCTGTGGTCGTGGTGGCCGTTGTCGCGGTGGTGGTTCGGGGGATGGACGGGCGGGGGGCGGCTGAACCTGCGGCGGTGCCGGTCGTCGCGGTGCCTACGGAAAGCAGGGGGACGGGGAAGCCGCCTGGCCGGGCCGGGAAATGTGCGCTGCCTCGGTATCCGACGCCGGCGTGTACCGGGGTGCCGGCGCGGAAGAAGTTCCGGCGGACGGTCGAGGGGGATTACAAGGCCGTCAAACCCGGAGAGGTGATCGACGGGTGGCATATCAAGGGGCAGCTGATCACGTCGGCGGGCGGGGTAATCGTCAGGAACACGCTGGTCGACGGTGGGGTCAGCAAGGTCGACGGCGGGGCGGCGCGGCTCACTCTGGTGGATTCGACGATCGGGCCTGCGGAAGGGTGCGTCATCGGGCCTGCCGTCGACACGTCGACCGACAGTGGGGGGTATACGGCGGTGCGGGTGCATTTGCGGGGGCATGATGACGGGTTTCGGGCGGGTGGGCCCGACATCACCATCCGGGATTCGTTCGTCCAGCCGTGTGTGGGGGACGCGCGGAGCCACGGGGACGGGATCCAGGACTATCCGGCCGCGCAGCGGCTGACCGTCGACCACACGACGTTCGACATGTGCGAGGGGTGGGCGCGTGACCGGTCCCGGCCGGGGTGCACGTCCGGCGCCTACCCGGGGATCAACGGGGGGATCTTCATCTACAGCCGGAAGTCCAAGGGGCAGGGGTCGTCCGATGTGACCGTCACCGACAACCTGGTGATCGGCGGGCTGTACGGGATCTGGCTGGAGCCGAACGACGGGGTGTGGATCGTGCGCGGCAACCGGGTCGTCGACGGGACGTGGCAGTACGGCCCCTACCAGTCGGGCGACGACGGGCAGTGCCGGAACGTCCGGGTGTGGCAGGACAACACCGTGGTGACCATGGACGAGACCTATACGGTGACCGGAACGGTCCGGACGGAGCCCTGCCCGGGCTGAACAGGCCGGATCCCGCCCGCCGGTCGGAGATAATTCGGGGGTCGTGCATCCCCGGAGAAGACGGTGAACCGTGAGCCTGCCTGATGATCTGAGCTCCCTGCGAGCCTGGACCCCCACCGCCCGGGAGCTCGCCGATCTCGAGCTGCTGCTGTCGGGGGCGTTCGCGCCGCTCCGCGGGTTCCTCGGCGCGGTCGACACCGCGACCGTGCAGACCGGCGGGAGCCTCGCCGACGGGACGTCCTGGCCTGCCCCGGTCAACCTGCGGGTGCCCGGCGAGCTGGCCGGGGAGGCCCGGCTGGTCCTGCAGGATCCCGAGGGGGTGCCGCTGGCCGTCCTGGGCGTCACCGAGGCGTGGCCCGATCCGGCGTCGGGGAGCCATCTGGTGGCGGGGCCGGTCACCCAGGTGCGGGAACCGGCGCACGGCGCGTTCCACGGGCTGCGCCGCACGCCCGCCGAGCTCGACACGGTGGGGTTGGCGGTCGCCACGCGGGAGCCGCTGCACCGCAAGCAGCTCGGCCAGCTCCGGCAGGTCGCCGAGAAGGTCGGCGGTGGGGTGCTGGTGCTGGCGCTGCTGTCGGGCGCGCATGACGAGGAGCTGGTCAGGGCGCTGCTGGCCGTCCGGAAGGATCTTCCTGAGGGTTCGGTGGTCGTGCCGGTGCCGCTGGCGCCGCGCGGCGACCGCGACGGTCTGCTGGCCGCCCATGTGGCCGCCGCGTACGGCGCGACCCATCTGTTCTCGGCGGAGCCGCTGTACGGGGCGCCGCTGGAGGTCGTCGTCCCCGAGCCTTGGGCTTATGACGTGGACGTCGAGGTCTGGCGGCCCGTCGCCCGGATCGAGGAGACCCACGCCCGCGCCGAATTGACCCGCGACGAGCTGGACTCCCTCCTGGACCGGGGCGAGCCGATCCCCGAGTGGTTCACTCCCCCGGCCGTGGCCGCCGAGCTGGTCAGGGCGCGTCCGCCGAAGCACGAGCGCGGGGTCACGGTGTTCTTCACGGGCCTGTCCGGCTCCGGTAAGTCGACGGTGGCCAGGGGCCTGGCCGACGCGCTGGTCGAGCACGGCGGCCGCACCGTCTCCCTGCTGGACGGCGACGTGGTCCGCCAGATGCTCTCCTCCGGGCTGACTTTCTCCAAGGCCGACCGCGACCTCAACATCCGCCGGATCGGCTATGTCGCCGCCGAGATCACCCGCCACGGCGGGCTCGCGATCTGCGCCCCGATCGCGCCGTTCGCCGCCACCCGCGCCGAGGTCCGCCGGATGGTGGAGACGGCGGGCGACTTCCTCCTGATCCATGTGGCCACCCCGCTGGAGGAGTGCGAGCGCCGCGACCGCAAGGGCCTGTACGCCAAGGCACGCGCCGGGCTGATCCCCGAGTTCACCGGGATCTCCTCCCCCTACGAGGCCCCCGACGACGCCGATCTGGTGCTCGACACCACCGGCCTGCCGGTCGAGAAGGCCGTCTCCACGGTCCTGGACCTGCTCACCGCCTCCGGCTACCTGCAAATCCCCACCAGATAGATCGGGATAGACGATTCGGGCCCTGATCAGGTAGGCTCCTCCGAGATTTCCTACCTTTTGGATGGGACATACCGATGCACTTTGACGTGACGATGGCGATCGGGTCGTTCCTGGTCGCGATCGTGGTCGGGTTGACCGGCATGGGCGGCGGCGCGCTGATGACGCCGATGCTCGTGACGTTCTTCGGCGTCCCGCCGCTGACCGCGGTCTCCAGCGATCTGGTGGCCGCTCTGTTCATGAAGCCCGTCGGCGGGCTCGTGCATCTGCGGCGCGGCACGGTCAACCTGCGGCTCGTCGGCTGGCTGTGCGTCGGTTCCGTCCCCGCGGCCTTCTCCGGGGTGCTGATCGCCAAGGCGCTCGGCGACGGGGAGGCCACCCAGCACTTCATCGAGAAGGCGATCGGGGTGGCGCTGCTGATCGCGGCGGCCGGGCTCGTCTACAAGCTGGTGTCGAAGAGCCGGACGGGCGACGAGCACGCGCCGCCCGTCGTGGTCCGGCCGGTGCCGACCGCGGTGATCGGCGCGGTCGGCGGTGTGATCGTCGGGATCACCTCGGTGGGGTCCGGGTCGCTGATCATCGTGGCGCTGCTGGCGCTCTACCCGATGCTGCGGGCCAACCAGATGGTCGGCACCGACCTCGTCCAGGCCGTCCCGATGGTGGGGGCGGCCGCCGTCGGCCATCTACTCTTCGGCGACGTCGAGCTGGCCGTGACGCTGCCGCTGCTCGTGGGCTCGATCCCGGGCGTCTACCTCGGGTCGCGGATCTCGGCAAAGGCCCCCGGCGATCTGATCCGGCGGGCGCTGGTGGTGGTGCTGCTGGCGTCGTCACTGAAGATGTTCGGGGTTCCGGCCGTGCCGCTCGCCTGGATCCTGCTGACCCTGATCACGGTCGCGACGGCCACCTACCTGCTGCGCGCTAGGATCCCCGGCGTACGGAAGATCACCCGTACGCGGGAGCTGGAGGACGCTGATCATGGGTGACGGCTGGCTGGTGACCGGCGCGGGCGGGATGCTCGGCACCGATCTGGTGGCGCGGCTGCGCGCCGCGGGCGAGCAGGTCACCGCCGCGACCCGCACCGACCTGGACGTCACCGATCCCGTGGCGGTCCGTGCCGCGGTCGAAGGCCACGCCCTGGTGGTGAACTGCGCCGCCTGGACGGCCGTCGACGACGCCGAGGCCCACGAGCCCGAGGCCCTGGCCCTCAACGGGACGGCCGCGGCGCACCTGGCCGCCGCCGCCGGGAACCGCCTCATCCAGATCTCCACCGACTACGTGCTGCGCGGCGACGGCTTGGGCCCGCTCGCCGAAGGCTCCCCCACCGACCCGGTCAACGCCTACGGCCGCACCAAGCTCGCCGGGGAGACCGCGGCCCTCGCCCACGGCGGCAGGGTCGTCCGGACGGCCTGGCTGTACGGGGCGCACGGCCCGAACTTCGTCACCACGATGGCCCGGCTGGCGGCCGAACGCGACACCCTCGACGTCGTCGCCGACCAGCACGGCCAGCCCACCTGGACGGCCGACCTCGCCGACCGGATCATCGCGCTGGGCCGCTCGGCGGCGCCCGCCGGGATCTACCACGGCACCAACTCCGGCGCGACGACCTGGTACGGCCTGGCCCAGGAGGTGTTCCGGCTGCTCGGCCTCGACCCGGCCAGGGTCCGCCCGACGACCACGGCGGCGTTCCCGCGCCCGGCGGCCCGCCCCGCCTACAGCGTGCTCGGCCACGAAGGCTGGGCCGCGGCCGGGCTGCCGCCGATGCGCCCCTGGGACGAGGCCCTCGCCGCCTACTCGGCCAGCGTCGCGTAGAACTCCAGGCACCGCTCGTAGGACGGCAGCGCCCCTGCCTCGAGGAGTTCGCGCAGCTTGGGGGCGGCGGCGTCCTTGGCCGACAGCTCCGGGGTGATCCCCTCCGGCCAGGCGATCGCCAGCTCGGGGTCGAACGGGTGGACCTCGTGCTCCCGGGACGGGTCGTACCCCGTCGAGCACAGATAGACGACCGTGGCGTCGTCGGTGAGCGCCAGGAACCCGTGGCCGAGCCCCTCGGACAGGTAGACGGCGCGCCTGGTCTGGTCGTCCAGCCGGACCGTCTCGGACTCCCCGAAGGTCGGTGAGCCGACCCGCAGGTCCACGATGACGTCGAGGATCGCGCCGCGCACGCACGTCACGTACTTGGCCTGGCCGGGCGGGACGTCCGCGAAGTGGATGCCGCGCAGCACGCCCTTGGCCGAGATCGAGCAGTTCGCCTGGGCCAGCCCGAGCGGATGGCCGACGGCGTCGGTCAGCTCCCCTGCCCGGAACCATTCCAGGAAGGACCCGCGCTCATCACCGTGGATCTTGGGGGTGAGGACGTGGGCTCCGGCGATGCGGAGGGGCTCCATGGGGCTCCTTGCTGACGGGCCGCGGCGAGCCGGCGGCGGAGGGTTTCGGTCCAGGCGACCAGAACGAGCAGCCAGATCCCTGACACGTTGGCGGGGGTGGCGAGCCCTTCGGTGGTGACGCCGTCGGTGATGAAGAAGCCGATGATCGCCAGCAGGGTACCGGCGTCGGCGCGGGTGACCTGGTGCCTGGTCAGCCCGATGAGGACGACGGCGAGCACCAGGATCAGCCCGGTGAACAGCAGGGTGCCGAACCCGCCGACGTCCACCAGGGCGTTGACGAAGGCGTTGTGGCCGCCGCCGAGCCCCGTCTGCTCCAGGAACAGCCCGCGGGACGCGCCGAGCCCGTACCCGAACACCGGTTGCTCGCGGAACGCGTCGAACGCCAGGGTCCACAGATCGGTTCTGGAGTTGAGGCTGGCCAGTTTCTCGGGGGTCTCGCCGCGCTGCGCGAACTGCCGGATCGGTTCGGAGAAGGCCAGCACCGCCAGCACGATCACCGAGAAGGCGAGGATGACGAGGTCGGCGCGGCCGCGCGGCCCGTTCACGGTGGCCAGCAGGATGCCGAGGCCGACGGCGCAGCCGAGCGCCGCGCCGCGGGTGCCGGTGGCGACCAGCGCCCCGGCGAGCACGACCAGCGCCAGCCCGTAGGCGGGCGGCGACCAGAGTTTGCCGCCCTGCCGGCCGCGTCCGACGATGCCGTGCCTGATCAGGAACCCGGCGACGACCAGCACCGCGAGCCCCAGATAGACCCCCGCGATCACCGGATGGACGTACAGCCAGTTGAACCGGTCGAGGGTCAGATGGGTGCGCGGGAACGGGTGCGCCACCCCGATCCCCACCGACGCGATCACGATGATCACGAAGGAGTGGGCGAAGCGGTGCAGATCGGCCATGAGCGCCCGGGTGGCCAGCACATGCACCACCGCCATCGTGATGATCCACTGCGCGCCGCGCACCACGCCGAGCAGCGCGAACGGCGACCACAGCGCCGACATCGCCCCGTAGATCACCCACGCCCAGGCCAGCACCAGCAGCCCGGACGCGCGGCGGCGCGGCGGCCGCATCCCGAACCGCAGGTACAGGAAGAGCGCGCACGCCGCGTAGATCCCGATCTCCATCAGGATCGTGAGGTCGGGCTTGCCGCCGATCGACTGGTCGGTGGCGCGGCTGCGCAGCTTGTAGTCGCTGGCCAGCATCAACGCCAGCGGCAGGACCACCGGCCACCACGGGATCGCCCGGTTCCAGGATCTCCACAGGACGGGACGCGTACTGGTGATCACTTCCGGATGGTCCTCCGGGTCAGGTAGCGCGCCTTGAGGTCCTGGCAGAGCCGTTCGTAGGAGGACGCGACGTCGTCCCACACATAGTGCTCGGCGGCGCGCTTACGGGCCAGCTCCCCGAAGGAATCGGACTGCTCCTGCGCGGCCTCGGCCGCCTCGAGCAGCGCGGCGAGGCTCGCCGGGCCGTCGAAGAACCGGCCGGACTCGGCCAGCACCTCGCGGTTGAAGTTGACGTCCCAGGCCAGCACGGACGCGCCCGCGCCCATGGCGCGCAGCAGCGACGGGTTGGTGCCGCCGACGGAGTGGCCGTGCAGGTAGGTGCGGGCCCCGGCGTAGTAGGCGTCCAGGAGGGCCTGGTCCCAGACCCCGCCGACGAACCGGATCCGGGGGTCGTCGCCCGCGATCTCCTTGAGCCGCGCGGTGTAGGCGTCGGAGTAGGGCGCCGAGCCGACCACGACCAGCGGCAGCCGGGCCGCGCTGTCCCGGTAGCCCTGGATCTTGACGTGCAGATGGTTCTCCGGCTCGAACCGGGCGACGATCAGGTGGAAGCCGCCGGGCTCGTAGCCGGCCTCGCGGAGCTTGCCGGTGTCGGTCTCGGTGAGGATCGGCGCGCCGTAGGGGATGAACACCGAGGACGCCCCGAAGGTCTCCCGGTAGTAGTCGACGATGCCGCGGGCGTCGGAGATCAGCGCGTCCGACCAGCGGACGGCGAGCTTCTCGACGGTCTTGTAGTACTTCTGGCCCGCGCCCTCCCATTTGGCGCGCTTCCACTCCAGGCCGTCCACGTGGGTGGCGACGGGGATGCGCAGCAGGCGCAGCAGCGGCAGCAGCGGCGCGTTGGCCGCGTTGAACACGATGGCCGCGTCGGGCCGGTGGACGGCGGAGTGCAGCACCGACAGCGTCGTGTGGCTCAGCGTTTCCGCGACTTTCTTCTGCACCGCCGGAAGATGAAC
Source organism: Actinocorallia lasiicapitis (assembly GCF_054778695.1). Taxonomy (NCBI): domain Bacteria; kingdom Bacillati; phylum Actinomycetota; class Actinomycetes; order Streptosporangiales; family Thermomonosporaceae; genus Actinocorallia; species Actinocorallia lasiicapitis. Next base: position 3,039 of record NZ_BAAGZI010000152.1, on the reverse strand, counting down.
GATCTTCATTCCGAGATAAGTGGGTTCGGGATGGCGTTCACCCCGGCAGTAGACGGTCACCTCGTGCCCGGCCTTGACCAGCCGCTGCCCGATCTCCTCCACTGCCGTCTCAAAGCCGCCATAACGCGCGGGGACACCACGGGTTCCGATGAGGGCGATACGCACGGTGTCTCCCGGAGCTGAAGGTAATGTAAATGATTGGCAGGATATCGATGAATTTATGGTGGTAAATACGGTGAGTGTGACGATCGTGGTGGCGCATCCCTCTCCCGACCTGTATGGGTCGGACCGGATGCTGCTGGAATCGGTGCGGGCTCTGGTCCGGGAGCACCGCGTCGTCGTCACGCTGCCGTCCGACGGGCGGCTCGGCACGGCCCTGCGGGAGCTCGGCGCGGAGATCGTCACGCTGCCCGTGCCGGTGCTGCGCAAGGCCTATCTGTCGCCCATCGGGCTGGTCCGGCTGGCCTGGGAGGCGCTGCGGGCGCTCGGGCCCGCGCTGCGGCTGCTGCGGTCGGTCCGCGCGGACGCCGTGTACGTCAACACCGTGACCCTGCCCTTCTGGCTCGCCGCCGCGAAGATCGCCCGGGTGCCGTCGCTCTGCCACGTGCACGAGGCCGAGGAGGCGTCCGGGCCGGTCCGCACCGCCCTCAACCTGCCGCTGCGCCTCGCCAGCACGGTCGTGGTCAACAGCCGGGCCAGCGCCGCCGTGCTCGGGGGCATCCCCAGCCAGGTCGTCTACAACGGGGTCGCGGGGCCCGCTCAGGCCGTCCCGGCGCGGACCGAGCTCACCGGGCCCGTCCGGCTCGCCCTGATCGGCCGCTGGTCGCCGCGGAAGGGCACCGACACGGCCGTGCGGGCCGCCCGGCTGCTGCGCGAACGCGGCCGCGACGTCACCCTCACCCTCGTCGGCGACGTGTTCCCCGGCTATGAGTGGTTCGAGAAGGAGCTGCGCGAGCTGGCAGGCCCCGAAACCGAGTTCGCCGGGTTCCGGCAGGACGTGTGGGCCTCGTTCGCCGACGCCGACATCGTCCTGGTGCCCTCCCGGGCGGAGCCGTTCGGGAACGTCGCCGTGGAGGCCATGCTGGCGGGCCGTCCGGTCGTGGCGGCCGCCACCCAGGGGCTCACGGAGATCGTCACCGACGGGGTCACCGGAGTGCTCGTGCCCGCCGACGATCCGGCCGCGCTGGCCGACGGGGTGGAGCGGCTGCTGTCCGACTGGCAGGCCGCGGGCGCGATGGCTACTCACGGAAGTACGGAAGCCATACTCCGATTTGCCCCGGAACGCTACGGTAGCGACATCACGACGGTCGTCGACCACCTGACCAGAGCAAGGACCAGCACAGCACGATGAGCGCAGCCCCACAGAACCCGGTCGCGCAGCATCAGGTCGCGCCGCCAGAGACCAGCCTCATCGAGTCGGTCTGGCGTTTCCGCCTCATGTCGGCCCTGATCGTCCTCGGGACGCTCGGCGCGGTCGTGCTCGTCACCCAGGTCCTGTTCAGCGGCGCGGCCGCCACCGGGCGGTTCGCGGTCACCGACCCGACCAACAAGGACTACCTCCAGATGGGCGTGGTGTCCGGCCCGTCCTACGCCACGTACACCGCGCAGCGGGCGACCTTCGCCAAGTCCGCGCCCGTCCTGGCCAAGGCCGCCGAGCACACCGAGGACGAGCTGGGCGGCGACTACACCACCGCCGAGCTCAGGGCCGCGATCACCGCGTCGGCCAAGCCCGACAGCGGGGTCGTGGTGATCACCGCCAAGGCCAGGTCGGTGCGGGTCGCGGCGACCATGGTCAACGGGGTCATCCTGGCCTACCGCGAGCTGACGGCCGAAGCGATCCGGCTGCGCCGCGACAACCAGCTCAAGGCCACCCAGGCCGCCGAGAAGAAGCTGACGGCCCAGCTCCTGGCCCTGCCGGTGAAGTCCGGCCGCGAATTCCTGACGATCAACGACGCGCTCCGCAGGCTCCAGGCGACCGAGGCGAGCCTGCTCACCGACTCCAACCGGCAGGACGACGGCGTCCAGTTCGTCGACGAGGCCGACCCGGGCGCCGCCGCCGCCAGCAAACTGCCCCGCAACGTCGCGATCGGCGGGGCCATCGGCGTGCTGCTGGCCTGCGTGGTGTCGTTCCTGCGGGCGACCACGCCCACCAGGGGCCGCAAGAAGAAGCCGCAGCCGCAGCCGGCGCCCGTGCCGTCGCCCGTCGTCTTCGAGCACGGGCCCGACTACGGCGACTTCGCGGCCGCCCCCGCGCCGGAGACCACCTTCCAGCCGGCCAGGACCGCCAGGGCGCCGTGGCACGACGCGGCTCCCGCGTTCGACGCCGAGATGACCTCCCGGGACCTCAAGCCGATCCGGGACGACGACGAGCCGCCCGTCCGGGCGTCCAAGGCCAAGAACTCCCTGTTCGACGATCTGTCCGATGATCTTTCCGGCGACCCGCTGGAGACCCTGATCGAGCGGTCCACCCGGCCGAAGGCGAGTGTGGGCGTCGACGAGGCCGACGAGGCCGACAGCGCCGCCGAGGACGACTGAGCCGGATGAGCCGGCTCGCGGCGCTGCGGCGCAAGGGGGTCTCGGCCGGGGGCGCGGTGGCCGTCCAGTGTGTTCTGGCGGGCGGCAGCCTGGTCCTGCAGGCCGTCGCGGCCCGGTCCCTGGGTGCGGCCGGTTACGGGGTCTATGCCCTGCTCTACGGCGTTCTGGTGCTGGTCATCGCGGTGCAGACGAGCTGGGTCGGCGACGCCCTGACCGTCTTCGACCGGTTCGAACCCCGGGTGCGGGGGGCGCTGCTGCTGTCCCTGCTGATCACCGTCGCGGGCGGCGCGCTGGTCGCGGCCGTCGCCGGCGCGTTCCTCCTCCCGGCCGCCACCACCGGGCTGTTCGTCCTGCTGGCCGTGCTGTGGGTGCTGAACGAGACCGGGCGGCGGATCTTCACCGCGCGGATGGAGTTCTGGCGGCTCGCCGCCAACGACGCCGCCGCCTACGCCGTCACCCTCGGCACCCTCGGCGGAGCCGTGCTCGCCGGCGCCGAACCGACCC
>NZ_BAAGZI010000151.1:0-12633 GCF_054778695.1 Actinocorallia lasiicapitis | reverse complement strand
CCCCGCCGAGACCGGGGACGGCGCCGCGATCACCATCGAGCGGCGGACCGTCTCGGCCGAGCCCGTCGCGCCGTTCCCGCACGAGCCGTCCCTGCGGGCCGAGCCGCTGGCGGACGCCGCCGAGGTGTACGGCGCGCTCGTCACCGGGGTCCGCGACTACGTGCGCAAGAACGGGTTCCGGTCGGTGATCCTCGGGCTGTCCGGCGGGGTCGACTCGGCGCTCGTCGCCACGATCGCCGCCGACGCCATCGGGCCCGATCGCGTGCACACCGTGCTGATGCCGTCGCGGTACTCCAGCGACCACTCCATCAGCGACGCCGAGGAGCTGGTGAAGCGGCAGGGGCTGCACAGCAGGATCGTCCCGATCAAGGATCTGGTGCTCGCCTACGAGCGGGAGGTCGAGCTGACCGGGCTGGCCGCCGAGAACCTCCAGGCCCGCATCCGCGGCAACCTGCTGATGGGGCTGTCCAACCAGCACGGCCATCTGGTGCTGACCACCGGCAACAAGTCGGAGCTGGCCGTCGGCTACTCGACCCTGTACGGCGACTCCGCCGGCGGGTACGGGCCGATCAAGGACCTGACCAAGACCCTCGTCTGGGAGCTGTGCCGCTGGCGCAACGCCCAGACCGGGGCCGGCCCGTTCCTGGCCGAGCTCGGCCCCGAGCCGATCCCGTCGAACATCATCACCAAGGCGCCCAGCGCCGAGCTCCGTCCCGACCAGAAGGACAGCGACTCGCTCCCCGAGTACGACGTCCTGGACGCCCTGCTCGACGACTACGTCGAACGCGACCTCGGCCGCGACGCCCTGATCACCGCCGGCCACGACCCCGCCCTGGTCGAACGGGTCATCCGCCTGGTCGACGGCGCCGAATACAAGCGCCGCCAGTACCCCCCAGGCCCCAAGATCACCGGCAAGAACTTCGGCCGCGACCGCCGCCTCCCCATCACCTCCCGCTGGCGCGAAGGCAGTTGATCACGAAGGCCGGGAATCTCCGGCCCTGGGCGCTACGATCCTCTCCATGAACTTCCCACCGCCCGGCGGCCCGCCAGGGCCCCACCAGCCGCTCCCCCACGAGCTGCCGGGCGGCATCCCCGGCGGGGTGCCGCCGCAGCCAGGGCTCTGGGTCCCCCAGCAGGGCCCGTCCGGCTACCTGCCGCCGAACTACGGTCCGCCCGGCTGGGGCCCGCCCCAGCCCGCCCTGCCGCCACTGCCCGTCGCGAGCCGCGGCAAGCGGCTGCTCGCGCGGATCATCGACGTCCTCGTCCAGCTCTTGGTGCTGGCGCTCCTGGTCGCGCCCGTGGTGATCCTCGTGGTCAGCAAGAAGGACGAAGGCGGGATCCCCGACCGGTGGGAACCGCTGATCGTCATCTACGTGCTCGTGGCGTTCCTCATCACCGAGTTCGGCCTGGAGGCCGTCCAGCTCGCCTCCAGCGGGCGAACCCTCGGCAAACGCGCGCTCGGCCTCCGCGTCGCCTGCGCCTTCGAGCCGCAGCTCCGGCTCCCCCGCAACAAGGCCCTCACCCGGGCCGCCATCTACCCGCTCGGCTTCTGGCTCGCCGGCCTCGTCCCGTTCGCCTCACTGATCGGCCTGCTGAACATCCTCTTCCCGCTGTGGGACAAGCCCTACCGCCAGACGCTCCACGACAAGATGGCCAAGACCGTGGTCCTGGAAGAACGTCCCCCTCACCCTCGTCGACCCCCGCAACCCCTACTCCTGAGGCCGCGCCGGGCCGGGATCAGGGCTCGGGGAGGCGGGGGACGGGGAAGGAGTCGGTGTGGTGCATCTGGCCGGGCCACTCCTCGGAGACGAGGGTGGCGTCGGGGTCGACGCCGGGGATGGGGAGTTCGCACCAGACGACCTTGCCGAGGGCCGTGCGGCGGGTGCCCCAGCGGCGGGCGTACTCCGAGACGACCAGCAGGCCGCGGCCGCCCTCGTCGTCGTCGGCGGCACGGCGCAGCCGCGGCAGGGCCGCTGAACGGTCCATGACCTCGATGACCAGGCCGCGTTCCAGGAGCAGCCGCAGCTCCAGGGTGCCGGGGCTGTAACGCAGGGCGTTGGTGACCAGCTCGCTGACCAGCAGCTCGGTGGTGTAGCTGAGATCCTCCAGACCCCAGTGGTCGAGCTGGGTGCGGACCAGGCCGCGGGCGCGGCGGACGGCCGCCGGGTCGTTCGGGAGCGTCCAGGACTCGCGGGTGTCCTCCGGCAGCCGGCGCAGCCGGGCGATCAGCAGCGCGATGTCGTCGCGATGGTGGTCGTCGTAGACGCCCGCCAGGCACTCCTTGGCGAGATCCTCCATGGGACGTTCGAGGGCGCTCGCGTCGAAGATCCCCGACAGCCGGGCGAGGCCGTCGTCGATGTCGCGGCCACGGGACTCGACCAGGCCGTCGGTGTAGATCACGAACATGCTGCCGTCCTCGACGGCGAACTCACGGCTCTCGATCGGGTCGCCGCCGCCGATGCCCAGCGGCGGGGCGGCGGGCAGCTCCAGATACTCGGTGGTTCCGTCGGCGCGCAGCAGCAGCGGCGGCAGATGGCCCGCCGAAGCGATCTCCAGGCTGCCGGTGGTGGCGTCGTAGACCCCGTAGACGCAGGTCGCGAAGTGCGGTTCCTGCTCCCCCAGCTCCAGCATCAGCTCGTGCAGGATGTGCAGGGCGTCGGCGGGCGGGTAGTCGAGGTTGGCGAGGGTGTGCAGCGCGGTGCGCAGCCGTCCCATGGTGACGGCCGCCTTGACGCCGTGCCCCGCGACGTCCCCGACGATCAGCGCGACCCGGCCGCCCGGCAGGGCGATCGACTCGTACCAGTCGCCGCCGACCTCGACCAGCTTGCTGCCGGGCAGGTACCGGTGACGGACCTCGACGGAGGTCGGGTGGGTGAGCCGGTTCGGCAGCAGGCTGCGCTGGAGGGTGAGGGCGGTGGCCCGTTCCCGGCTGAACCGGCGGGCGTTGTCGATCACGATGGCGGCGCGGGCGGCGAACTCCATCCCGATCTCGACGTCGTAGGCGTCGAAGCGGCGGAACCCGGCGGTGCGGGTGCAGGCCATCAGCCCGAGCAGGGTGCCGCCGGCGATCAGCGGCAGCAGCACCATCGAGACGTCGTCGAGCAGGTCCTTGACGGGCTGGCGGCGCCAGGAGTCGGCGATCTGCTGGGCGGCGGCGGAGTCCATGTGGCGCAGATGGATCGGCTCGGCCTTGTCCAGGCACTCCCGGTAGGGCGTGTTCGGCGGGTAGACCAGCACCTCGCCGGTCGGGAAGGTGGCCGCCCAGTCCATGTCGTGGTTGTCGGTCGCCAGGGCCAGCCGGCGCAGCACGGCCGAGCCGGACGCCCCGCCGGGGGTCTCGTCGGCGGCGACCAGCGATTCCAGCACGACGATCGCGGCGACGTTGCAGTAGTGCGGGACGACCACGTCGGCCAGGGCGCGGGCGCACTGGTCGAGGTCGAGGTTGGAGCCGAAGCGGGTCAGCGGGTCGTCGAACAGGGCGCGGCGGACGCGTCCGGGATCCTGGAACCGTTCGGCGGACGACAGCGCGATCCGGATGTGGACGAGCGCGGCGAGCCCCGCCCCCACCATCGGCTGGACGGTGACGACCGCGTCGCCGCCGGGGCCGTTGATCTTCCAGACCTCGGTGCGCTCGTGCCCCTGGGCCACGGCCTCCAGGACCTTGTCGAGCCGGACGTCGCCGTCGACGAGCAGATCACCCAGAGGGGTGCCCAGCAGAGCGTCAGGCTCCTTGCCGACCACTCCGGCGGCGTTCTGGCCGGACTGGACGATGATCCCCGCACCGTCGATGCCGAGGACCAGGGTCCTGGACGCCGAGTCGGGGGTGGACGCATTGGCCTTGCGCGCCATCGCGGTTCTCACGTGTGCCGCTCCTGACAGCCGGTCCGCCTTCCATCTCCTCGGTCAAGTATGGAGTACGGAAGCCTTTCGTGCGCCGGTTACTTTCGTAACCGGGTCACCTGGGGGCAAGACCGGACAGGAGGGTGTCGACCATTTTCTCCACCCAATCGCCGCCATGACGACTTTTCGCCCCCGGTGACCTGCCCGGGAACGTCAGGGCGCCGATGAACAGCAGCCGGGTGCTGTCGGCGTCGATATCCGGCCGGATCTCGCCGCTGGCGACTCCCCTGGCGAGGATCTTAAGGAAGATCTCTTTCCGGGGTGCGAGCACCTGGATTTCGAACTGTTTGAGGATTTCGGGGTGTTTCTCCGCGCCGCCCATCACGTTCCACAGGCACCTGGAGTACCGGTCCTCACGGTGCTCCGCCGCGGCCTTCCCGAAGATGATCAGATCCTCGCGGACCGACCGTCCGGGCAGTTCCGGCAGGGGCGACTTGAGGGTCGCCAGCGCGTCGACGATCAGGGCCTCTTTGTTGGGCCAGCGCCGGTAGATGGTGGTTTTGCCGACGGCGGCGCGGGCGGCGACGGCCTCGATCGACACGCCGGCCACCCCGGGCTCCTCCGCGAGGAGATCCAGGGTGGCCTCGATGATGGCCCGTTCGGCCCGCTCGGAACGGGGACGTCCGGGACGCCTCAGGACGGGGTCTGCGCTCATTTGCCGTTCACGTTCTCACACCTTCGCGGGCGCGCGCCGCTCGGGGGCGGCCGGGTTCGCGTTAGCGGGCTTTCCCGGCATCCACTTCAGGGTGGCGGCGGCGCCGATCAGGGCGACCGCGACCGAGATCCACGCGGCCACGTGCATCCCGCCGATGAAGGCGTCGAACGCGGGCTGCACCAGATCGTTCGCGCCGGTGGAGTTCGCGCCGCCGGAGTGCGCGATCGCCAGGGTGGCCTCCAGGGACTCCCCCGCCTTGTCCTGCAGCGGCGCGGGCAGCGAGGACAGCGGTCCCGCCATGTCCTCCTTGTAGACCGAGGAGACGACCGAGCCGAGGATCGCGACGCCCATCGCGACGGCGACCTGCCGCGCGGTGTTGCTGAGCGCCGAACCGGCCCCCGCCTTCTCCTGCGGCAGCGCCGACATCATCGACACCGTCGCCGGCGGCATCACGTTGGCCATGCCCGCGCCCTGCAGGAAGAACGCGACCGCCAGCACCCAGAGCGGCGTGCTCTCGGTGAAGAACGGCCAGAACCCGAGGGCGACGGCCACGGTCAGCATCCCGACGGCCGACACGCGCTTGGCGCCGAACCTGGTCACCATCGCGGCGCTGCGCGGCGAGAACACGAGCTGGGCGACCGCGAACGGCAGCATCATCGCCCCGGCCTGGAACGGCGACAGGTCGCGGACCGACTGGAGGTAGAAGGAGCTGAAGAAGAACAGGCCGGACGCGGCGAAGAACGTCAGGGTGATGGAGCCGACGGCGGCCGACAGGCGCGGGTCGCGGAAGAGCTTGACCTCCAGCGCCGGGTGGTCGATCCGCCCCTCGTACCAGGCGAACAGGGCCAGGACGGCGACCCCGGCGAAGATCGGCCCGAGCACGGACGGCTCGGTCCACGAGCCCTTCTGCCCGCCCTCGATGATCCCGTAGGACAGGACGACCAGGCCGATGATCGACAGCACCACGCCGACCGGGTCGAGCCTGCCGGGGCTGGGGTTCTTGGACTCGGGCACCAGGACGGCGATCCCGATCAGGCCGGCGATGACGATCGGCACGTTGATCAGGAAGACCGAGCCCCACCAGAAGTGGTCGAGCAGCAGACCGCCGGTGATCGGGCCGATCGCGACGGCCAGGCCGACGGCGCCGGCCCAGATGCCGATGGCCCTGGCGCGCTCCTGCGCGGGGAACACGTTGCTGATGATCGACAGGGTCTGCGGCATCAGCGCCGCGCCGCCCAGGCCCATCAGTGCCCGCGCCCAGATGAGCTGGTCGGGGGTCTGGGCGTAGGCGGAGGCCAGCGAGGCGATCCCGAAGATCAGCATCCCGGCCATGATGGTCAGCTTGCGGCCGTAGCGGTCGCCGAGCACGCCGAACGTGAACAGCAGCCCGGCGAAGACCAGGGTGTAGGAGTTGATGGCCCACTGGAGCTGGCCCTGGGTGGCGCCGAGCCCCTGCTGGGGGTCGGCGATGGTCTTGACCGCGACGTTGAGGACCGTGTTGTCCAGAACGACGACGAGCAGGCTCACCACCAGGACGCCGAGGATGGCCCAGCGCCGGGGGTGGCCGGTGGATGGCGTCGTTGCCACGCGCTCCCCTTAGATCGATGCTTCGAATACGAGACGGTTCCGTATCGCTCATCCGAAGGTACCGCCGTCGAGTTCCGATACGCAACCGTCGCGTTTCGATTTGGGGTGTGGTCTCCGTTACATCACGGAATCCCCGGTCTTCCCCTTCCGTTCCTCTAGTGGCACCATTCGAGGAGTCCGGGTACGCCATGAGGGCGATTCGAGACTTTGCTTGGAGGAACAATGTCTTCAGCAGGAACGGTTTCAGCAGGATCGGTTTCAGCAGGTAAGGCTTCGCAGGACCGGTCGACCGCTCTCTACGGCGGCCAGGGCACGAAGCGCATCACGGTCCGGGACATCGCGGCGGCCAAGGCCAACGGCGAGAAGTGGCCGATGCTCACCGCCTACGACGCGCTCACCGCGCGGATCTTCGACGAGGCCGGCATCCCCGTGCTGCTCGTCGGCGACTCCGCCGCGATGGTCGTCTACGGCTACGACTCCACCATCCCCGTCACGGTCGACGACCTGATCCCGCTCACCGCCGCCGTCGTGCGCGGTTCGAAGCGCGCGATGGTCGTCGCCGACCTTCCGTTCGGCTCCTACCAGGCCTCCGCCGAGCAGGCGCTGGCCACCGCCACCCGCTTCCTCAAGGAGACCGGCGCGCACGCCGTCAAGCTGGAGGGCGGCCGCCGGGTCCTCCCCCAGGCCGAGGCGATGATCGCGGCCGGGATCCCGGTGATGGGCCACCTCGGTCTCACCCCGCAGTCGGTGAACGTCTTCGGCGGCTACCGGGTGCAGGGCCGCGGCGAGTCCGGCGAGCAGCTCCTCCAGGACGCCAAGGCCCTCGAAGCGGCCGGCGCCTTCGCCGTCGTCCTGGAGTGCGTCCCCGAGGACCTCGCCGAGCGGGTCACCACCTCGCTGTCCATCCCGACCATCGGGATCGGCGCGGGCCCCGTCACCGACGCCCAGGTGCTGGTCTGGCAGGACATGGCCGGGCTCGTCCCGCACACCGCCAAGTTCGTCAAGAAGTACGCCCAGGTCGGCGACGTGCTCAGCGAAGCGGCCCGCTCGTTCGCCGAAGAGGTCGTCGGAGGCGTGTTCCCCGCCCCCGAGCACGCCTACCACTGATCACCGGTCGTCTGATTCCCGACCGCCTGACTCCTGGTCGTCCGGGCACAGATCGCCGCCCAGCGGCTTCCCGTCCGGGTCGGTGACGACCACGACGAGGCGGTCGCCGGAGCGCAGTTCACGGCAGGACGGGTCGCTGTAAGGGCGCAGCGAGCCGTCCCTGACCAGTGCCAGAGCAGGATCGGCCGCCTCATGGATGGGGTGGCCGATCTCCTGCGGGCGCACCGGCCGCTCCACGAGGTCGAGCCTGCCGCCGTCGACGATCAGATCCTCCATCACCTCACTGATGTGCGGCTCGTTCGCCGCGACGCCCAGCAGGCGTCCGGCGGCCTCCGACGAGGTCACCACGTGGTCGGCGCCGCTCTGCCGCAGCAGCGGCGCGTTCTCCGCCTCGCGGACCGCGACCTGGATCCCGGCCCTGCCGTTGAGCTCCCGCGCCGTCAGCACCGTCAGGACGGCCGCGTCGTCCCTGCCGACCGCCACGATGACCTCCTTGGCGGCCTGGACGTGGGCCTTGCGGAGCACGCCGGAGCGGGTGGCGTCGCCGATGACCGTCACCAGGCCCTCGTGGGCGGCCTCGTGGCCCATCGCACGGTTGGTGTCGACGACCACGATCTGGTCCTTCGGCACCCCCGAGTCCCGCAGCGACTCCACCGCGCTGCGCCCCTTGGTCCCGTAACCGACCACCACGTAGTGCTCGCGCACGTGTTTCTCCCAGCGGTTGCGCCGAAACTCCTCGCGCGCGCTCTCCGCCAGGACCGCCAGGGTGGTGCCCACCAGGATCATGATGAAGAGGATGCGCGCCGGAGTGATCAGGATGATGTTGACCAGCCGGGCCGTGTCGCTGACGGGGACGATGTCGCCGTACCCGATCGTCGACATGGTGACGGTCGCGTAGTAGACGCAGGAGAGCAGGTCCATCGGCCGGCCCGAGGAGTCCTTGTACCCGTCCTTGCCGAGCCAGACCAGAACACCGACGATCAGCAGCAGCAGCAACGCCACGCCGAGGCGGCGCATCACACGGGTGCCGGGACCGACCTCGACGGACGGCAGCACGATGCGCGAAGGAGCAACAGGCACACCGCCCCTGTACCCGGACGCCCCCGCCAAGATCATGACGGGGGCGTAAAGAACGGGTAGGGAAGCGGGATCAGATGTCGGTGACGCGGATGCCGGCGTGCGCCTTGTAGCGGCGGTTGATCGAGATCAGGTTCGCGACGAACGCCTCGATCTGGTGGGCGTTGCGGAGCCGCCCACCGAACACGCCGCGGACGCCGGGGATGCGCTCGGCGAGCGCCTGGACGGTGTCGGTGGCCTCGCGGTCCTCGCCCAGCACCAGGACGTCCAGGTTGATCTCGGCGACCTCGGGGTCGAGCAGGACGACCGCCGACACGTGGTTGAACGCGGCGACGACACGGCTGCCGGTCAGGATCGCGGCGGCCTGCTGGGCAGCGCTGCCCTCCTCGACCGGCAGCGCGTAGGCGCCCTGCTTGTCGAAGCCCAGCGGGTTCACGCAGTCCACGACGATCTTGCCGGCGAGTTCGGACTTCAGGGACTCGGCGGTCGCCTTGTGGCCGTCCCACGGCACCGCGATGATCACGATGTCGGACTCGGTGGCGCATCCGGTGTTGTCCAGACCGCGCACCCCTTCGCCGAGCTCGTCGGCGGCGGCCTGGGCGCGCTCGGCGTTCCGCGAACCGATGATCACCTTCTGGCCGGCGAGGGCGAACCGGCGGGCCAGGCCCTTGCCCTGGTCGCCGGTGCCGCCGAGGATGCCGATGGTCAGACCGCTCACGTCAGGGAGATCACTCATCTCCGCATCGTCTCAGGTCCGGCCGAACGCCGTTCCAGCGACCCCGGAATACCGGTCGGAAACGGCCGCGTGTCCCGAACGCGGCGTGCCGGACCGAGAATTCCGTCAGGATGGCCCGCATGGACTCTGGTCAGGTGGCGATCCTGCGAGAACTGCTGTCGTCCACCGATTGGCTCACCGACACCCGGCGGTTCGCGCGCACGCTGCGCCGCTCGGCTCGGGAGGACCTGCTGCTGTTCGGCACCCCCGACGAGGAGCCGTGGCATCTGGCGGCCCACCTCGACGAGGAGGCGCGGTTCGTGCCGCAGCTCCGGCCCACCCTGGTCCGCTGGGACCCGCCGCCCGGCGCGCCCGCCCACCTGTCGATCGCGCTCGGCCGGCTGGCCGGCGCCAGACGCGGCGAGGCGCTGCTGGTCGTCGCCGACGGGCTCGCGCCCGAACCACTGCTCGATCGGGTCGACGACGCCCGCCGCTCCGGCGCCGTCATCCTGGCGCTCGAAGGCGGCGACAAGGACCTGTCCGGACTCGCCCACGAGGCACTGACCGTGAAACCCGGCGGGATCGTCTCCTTCGAGCAGGCCCAGCACCTGGTCAGCGCGGCGGCCGGCGAACCGGCGGAGGCGAAGCCGGGCTTGCGTGATCGGCTCGCCCGGCTCCTCGACACCATCACCGGCCCGCAGACCGGCTGACCGATCCCGCTGATCAGTCCTGCTCTTCCCACTCCTCATTGCGCTCGCGCGCGGTGACGAGGGCGTTCTTCGCCTCCGCCTCCGTCCGGTACGGTCCCATCCGCTCCTTGTCGGGGCAGCCGGGGCCGTGCTCGACCCGCATGTGCTTCAGGCAGAAGTACCACTGTCCATCGTCTTCGCTCATGATCGACCTCCGGTCACATCCTGCCCGGAAAACGGGAACTAAACTCTTCTCCCATGACGACGACGTACCTCACGCCCGGCCGGATCTCGCCCCCTCGCAAGGTTCCGGCGAACATCGTCCGGCCTGAGTACGTCGGGAAGAAGGCCCCCAGGACCGGCGAGCAGGACGTCAAGTCCGCCGAGATCATCGAGGCGATGCGCGTCGCCGGGCGGATCGCCGCCCAGGCACTCGCCGAGGTCGGCCGCGCCGTCCGGCCGGGGATCACGACCGACGAACTCGACCGGATCGGCCACGAGTTCCTGCTGGACCACGGCGCCTACCCGTCCACGCTGGGGTACCGGGGCTATCCGAAGTCGCTGTGCACCTCGCTCAACGAGGTGATCTGTCACGGCATCCCCGACGACACCGTGGTCCGGGACGGCGACATCATCAACATCGACATCACCGCGTTCATCGGCGGGGTGCACGGCGACACCGACGCCACGTTCCTGGCCGGCGACGTCGACGAGGAGTCACGGCTGCTGGTGGAACGGACCCAGGAGGCGATGATGCGCGGGATCAAGGCCGTCCGGCCCGGCCGCGCCATCAACGTGATCGGCCGGGTCATCGAGGCGTACGCCAAGCGGTTCGGCTACGGCGTGGTCCGCGACTTCACCGGCCACGGCATCGGCACCACCTTCCACTCGGGGCTGGTGATCCCGCACTACGACGACCCGCAGGCCACCCGGCTGATCGAGCCCGGCATGACCTTCACCATCGAGCCGATGCTGACGCTCGGCACCCACACCTACGACATGTGGGCCGACGGCTGGACCGTGGTCACCAAGGACCGCAAGCGGACCGCCCAGTTCGAGCACACGATCCTGGTCACCGACACCGGCGCCGAGATCCTCACCCTTCCCTGACACCCGCCCGCCCTGACGCCCGTCCCGGCCGCCGGGCGGCACGTACCCGGCCGTGGCCGTCGTCACGGTCTTGGCGGGGCGGAGCGCGGCGCTACCCGCGCTCCGTCCGGCCGTCGAAGGCGTTGGCAGAGGCGCGGGCTCAGTCGTCGGGCGGGGTGGTGCATCCGCAGTTGGAAGTGCAACTCTCGGTTCCCATCATGCGGCCCACGCTACGTGCGGCCGCGCCGGGCGGGACCTAACCGGACGGCCAGGTGTTCCTGCCAGCACGGCGAGCCCGCCACGACCGGCCGGCCCGGACACGCGTAAAGAATTTCCAAGATCGCTGGTAGTTCCGTTGGGCGCGGCGGGGCGGCGGGAAGACCGGCGGTTGTGAACCTTCGTGTGATGGCCGCGGGCGGCCTGGTGATGGTGCTGGCGGCGGGCTGCGGGGACGCCGGCGGAAGCGGCGGGGCCAAGACCGTGTCGAACGTCGCGGCGACAATCAGCGGGGACACCGCCGCGGCCGTCGCGGCGCTGGAGCAGGCCAACACCGAAGTGGTGGCGAACGTCCTGCCGTCGGTGGTGCAGATCGACACCGACCTCGGCGAGGGTTCCGGCATCGTCTACGACGACAAGGGCCATATCGTCACCAACGCGCACGTCGTCGCGGGGGCTAAGCAGTTCGCGGTACGGCCGTCCAGCGGCGGCAAGGCGCTGAAGGCGACCCTGGTCGGCCAGTTCACGGCCGGTGACCTCGCGGTGGTGCGGGTCGAGCCGGGCGCGCAGCTTCCGCCCGCCAGGTTCGGCGACTCCGCGGCGCTGAAGGTCGGCCAGATGGTGCTGGCGATGGGCTCGCCGCTGGGCCTTTCGGGCAGCGTCACCCAGGGCATCGTCTCGGCGATCGGCCGGACGGTCTCCTCCACCAAGGAGGGCGCGTTCCCCGGGGCGACCATCGCCAGCGCCGTGCAGACCAGCGCCGCGATCAACCCGGGCAACTCGGGCGGCGCGCTGGTCCGGATGACCGGTGAGGTCGTCGGCATCCCGACGCTCGCGGCGGGCACCACCTCGGGCGGCAGGGCCGACGGGATCGGGTTCGCGATCCCCAGCGACACCGTCAAGAACATCGTCCCGCAGCTCATCTCGACCGGGAAGGTCACCAACTCGGGCCGGGCCGCGCTCGGCGCGACCGTCGCCCAGACCTTCGTGGCCGACGGCGACTCGCCCGGTGTGGCGGTCGTCTCGGTCGTCTCCTCGGGCGCGGCGGCACGGGCGGGGATCAAGGACAACGACGTCATCGCCTCGGTGAACGGCGAACCGACCCCGACGACGACGGCGCTCGCGGAGTCCCTGGCCACGCTCAAGCCCGGCCAGACCGTCGAGGTCGAGATCCTGCGCAACGGCCGCAAGCAGAAGGTCCAGGTCACGCTCGGGGAGCTTCCCGGAAGCTGACACGCGACGAGATCGTCCCGATCTTTCGAGAACCCCACCGGCCGCGGCGGCGTCGGTGATAATGCGCAGATTGATCGCATTGAGGGGAATCGTATGTTCGGGGTGGTCAGACCCTGTCGGCACGGGTTGTGCTCGACGTTGTTCAAGGACTGGATGGCGCACCTGTGCGGGATGTGCCTGACGCTGCGGGACGAGCACGGGCAGAAGGCCCGGCTGGTCACCAACTACGACGGGCTGATCGTCTCGGTGCTGACCGAGGCGCAGTCCGCCGAGGTCTCGCCGCGGCGCGGGGCCGGGGCGTGCGCGCTGCGCGGCTTCAAGAAGGCCGACGTGGTGACCGCGCAGGCCGAGGGCGCCCGGCTGGC
>NZ_BAAGZI010000150.1:0-12640 GCF_054778695.1 Actinocorallia lasiicapitis | reverse complement strand
CACCACCCTCCGCCCCCCGCGCTACCCCCGCTGACCACCCCGCCCCCTGCCTGCCGACCCACCCGCCGACCACCCCGCCCCCGTGGCGTGATGGTGCGGGTGGGTGGTCAGCGGCCGACGGAGGGGCTGCGGCGCTCCAGGAGGAGGACGTCGCGCCAGTGGCCGTGGTGGCGGGCGACCCGTTCGCGGGTGCCGATGGTGCGGAAACCGGTGGCGTGGTGCAGGGCCAGGCTCGCGGTGTTCTCGGGGAAGACGCCGGACTGGATCGTCCAGAGCCCGGCCGCCTCCGTGGAGGCGATCAACGCGTCGAGCAGCGCGCGTCCCACGCCCAGGCCGCGCGCCTCGGCGGCGACGTACACCGAGTGCTCGACGACGCCCGCATAGGCCGGACGGGACGAGACGGGGCTGACCGCGATCCAGCCGAGGATCGTCCCGCCGGGCGCCGCCGCGACGAGCCGGTGGCCGGGCAGCCGGGCGGCGCTGAACTCCGCCCAGCTCGGCGCCGCGGTCTCGAAACTGGCCTGGCCGCCGTCGAGCCCTGCCTGGTAGACGGCGAGCACCTGGGCGGCGTCCCCGTCGGTCATCGGACGCAGTTCGAAGGTCATCGGCCGATCCTAGCGACCGCCCGAGCCTCAAATGTTTGAGATCTCAACTGATCGGCGGAGCGGGCGCTCAACCGTACGGTTGATGCGGTCATGACTTTCATCGACCCTGCCTTTATCAATTTGTGATACGCGCTTTACCTCGCATACCTTGCTCGGACTGGCCGAGATCCGGCCGCCGCCGAACCTTCGCAAGAAGGGCCGGGGACCCAGGTTCGTTGGGGTGAATCCACTGCTCAGGCAGTGGTAGGGCCGCCTCCTTGGCCCGAATCCGTCAGCTAACCCGGTAGGCGGAGAAGGAGAGGCGGGTGTCCTTTGGACGCCGGTACGCAGAAACTGATCAAGGCACTCGAATCGCAACTCGGCTACACCGAGAAGAGCAAGTGGACGAAGTTCGGCGACTGGTACGGCGAGAACGTCGACGACTCCTACGACTTCTCCCACGCCGCCTGGTGCGACATGTTCCTCACCTGGGCCTCGGACCAGGCCGGGACGTCGGCGCGGACGGGCGAGTTCGCCTACACCCCCGCCCACGCCAACTGGTTCAAGAAACAGGACGCCTGGGGGACCAAGCCGGAGCCCGGCGCGTTCGTGTTCTACGACTGGTCCGGCGGCAACGGCATCGGCGGCATCGACCACGTCGGGATCGTCACCTCCGTGGCCGGCGGGAAGATCCGGACCATCGAGGGCAACGTCGACGGGATCTACGCCAAGCGCAAGGTCCGCGACCAGAGCAAGGTCGTCGGCTACGGCTACCCCGAGAAGGTGAAGGCCGAGGAGGAGGGGGCGACCGCCGAGGCCGCCGCCGAACCCGGGCAGCAGACCGCCGAAGCGCAGGCACAGGCCGAGGGCGAGGCCGCGCGGTCGGCCGAACCCCAAGCGTCGCAGTCCGCCGCCCCCGAGCAGGAGGCGCGCTCCGAAGCCGTCGCCGAAGCCAAGCCGGGCGACGGCGACGCCAAGAAGGAGGACACGGCGGACGAAGCCAAGCCCGCGGAGTCCAAGGATGCCAAGAAGAAAGAGGAGAAGAAGGAGGCCAAGTCCGGCAAGGACGGCCATGAGGCGTCCGCGCGGAAGAAGACGGCCCCCGAGCAGACCGCGACCCTCGGCACCGCCGAACTCGCCGCCGCCGCGGTGGTCCCGGTCCGCCAGGACGGCTCACCCGTCGAGCTGGCCGGCGCGTTCGCCGCGGTGGTCTTCACCGTGCTGGCCCTGACCATCTGGCTGACCCGCGGGTTCTCCCGCGGCAAGCACCGGGAGGCCAAGTGAAGAACCCGATGAGCAACCGCATCGCCGCCCTCGTGCTCGCCGCGGCGGGAACGGTGTCCGCCCTGGCCATCACCGCGGCGGCCGTCGACGACCCGCCGTCCCGCCCGGTGACCCCGGCGGCGGCCGTCTCGCACCTCCCGGACACCGCGCCGAAGCCGGAGACCACGCCGAAGTCCCCGGCGGCCAAGGCGGAGGCCCGTCCGCGCGGCTATGACGTCTCCCACTACGACCGGGGAGTGCAATGGGACAAGACCGACCGGGCGTTCGGCATCGCCAAGGCGACTGAGGGCACGAACATCGTCGATGAGACCTTCGCGAAGCACTGGGCGGAGCTGGCGGACG
Organism: Actinocorallia lasiicapitis; assembly: GCF_054778695.1. Taxonomy (NCBI): domain Bacteria; kingdom Bacillati; phylum Actinomycetota; class Actinomycetes; order Streptosporangiales; family Thermomonosporaceae; genus Actinocorallia; species Actinocorallia lasiicapitis. Next base: position 10,430 of record NZ_BAAGZI010000150.1, on the reverse strand, counting down.
CCGGCAAGGTCCGCGGCGCTTACCACTTCGCCCGTCCCAACGGCGATCCGGTGGAGCAGGCCGACTACTTCCTCAAGGCAGTGAACCGTGAAGGGCTGCGCGCGGGCGACCTGCTCGCCCTCGACCTGGAGGTCTCCGGCGGCCGCTCCGGCGCGGAGCTCAACCGCTGGGCGAAGGCCTGGCTGGACCGGGTCGAGGAGAAGACCGGGGTCAAGGCGTTCGTCTACAGCTCCTGGTACTTCGCCCGCGACATGGGCGAGGGCCTCGGGGAGTACCCGCTCTGGGTGGCGCACTACGGCAAGCCCGCGGGCGAGCTGAAGCCGCCCGCACCGTGGAAGGACTGGACGATCCACCAGTACGCCTCGACCGACCACGACCAGAACATCTCCCGGCTGAACGCCGACGAGCTCCGCGAGCTCGGCTACCGGCCGGCCTCCTGAAAGACCGAACGCCCCCCTGACCCGCGCCGGGGTCAGGGGGGCGTTCGGCTTGCTCAGGACTTCGACTTGGCCTTCGGCTTCTTCGGCTCGGCCTTCTTGGATTCGGCCTTGCCCGACTTGGGCTCGGGCACCGGGTTGCCCTCGGTGTCGAGGGGGCCGCGCTCCGCCCGGATCACCAGCTTGCCGTCGCCGTCGGTCGCGACGACCGCGGTGTCGCCTTCGGTGAGCTCGCCGCCGAGCAGCATCATCGACAGCTTGTTGTCGAGGCTCCGCTGGAGGGTCCTGCGGAGCGGGCGGGCGCCGAACTCGGGCTGGTAGCCGTCGTCGACCAGGGTGTCCTTGGCCTCGTCGGTGACGTTGAGCGCGACGTCCTGGCCCTTGAGGAGCTGCCGGGTCTTCGACAGCAGCAGGTCGACGATCTGGCGGAGCTGCGGCTTGTCGAGCCGGTCGAAGACGACGACCTCGTCGATCCGGTTCAGCAGCTCGGGGCGGAGCGTGTGCTGGACCAGCTCCATCACCTGGTCCTCCAGCTCCTTCTCGTCGTCGCCGGTGTACGACAGGATGATCTGGGAGCCGATGTTGCTGGTCATGATGACGACGGTGTTGGAGAAGTCGACGGTGCGGCCCTGCCCGTCGGTGAGCCTGCCGTCGTCCAGCACCTGGAGCAGGATGTTCATGACGTCCGGGTGGGCCTTCTCGATCTCGTCGAACAGGACCACGCTGTGCGGGCGGCGGCGGACGGCCTCGGTGAGCTGCCCGGCCTCGTCGTAGCCGACGTATCCGGGAGGCGAGCCGACCAGCCGCGAGACGGTGTGCTTGTCCTGGAACTCGCTCATGTCGATCCGGACCATGTGGTCGTCGCCGCCGAACAGGGTTCCGGCCAGGGCGCGGGCCAGTTCGGTCTTGCCGACGCCGGTCGGGCCGAGGAACAGGAAGCTGCCGACGGGACGGTTGGGGTCCGACAGCCCGGCCCGGCCGCGCTGCACCGCCTCGGCCACCGCGGTGACGGCCTTGTCCTGGCCGATGACCCGCTCGTGGAGGTGCTCGGCCAGCCGCATGATCCGGTCGCGTTCCTCCTCGGTGAGGGTCTGCACCGGGATGCCGGTCCGCCGCGACACGACCTCGGCGATGTCGGACGCGGTCACCTCGGGCACCGTGTCGTCGCCGTGCCTGGCCCGCTCCAGCTCGGGACGGAGCTCCTCGATCTCCCGCGAGATCTCCTTGGCCCGGTCGTAGTTCTCCGACTTGACGGCCTGGTCCTTGTTGCGGTGCAGGAGGTCCAGCCGGTCCTCCAGCTCGCGGACCCCCTGGTCGGGGGCTTGCGCACGGAGCCGGACACGCGCGCTGGACTGGTCCATCAGGTCGATGGCCTTGTCGGGCAGGAACCGGTCGGAGATGTACCGGTCCGACATGGAGGCGGCGGCGTCCAGAGCGTCATCGGTGATCTTGACCTGGTGGTGGGCCTCGTAGGCGTCGCGCAGGCCCGCCAGGATCTCGACGGTCTGCTCGACCGTCGGCTCGGGCACCAGGACGGGCTGGAACCGGCGTTCCAGGGCGGCGTCCTTCTCGATGTTCTTGCGGTACTCGTCGATCGTGGTCGCGGCGATCACGTTGAGCTCGCCGCGCGCCAGCGCCGGCTTGAGGATGTTCGCGGCGTCCATGCCGCCCTCGGCGGAGCCCGCCCCGACCAGGGTGTGCACCTCGTCGATGAAGATCACGAGATCGTCGGAGTACTCGCGGATCTCGTCGATGACCTTCTTGATCCGCTCTTCGAACTCGCCGCGGTACTTCGCGCCCGCCACCATGCCGGTCAGGTCGAGCGCGACCACCCGCTTGTCCTTGAGGGTCGAGGGGACGCTGCCGTTGACGATCCGCTGCGCGATGCCCTCGACGATCGCGGTCTTGCCGACGCCGGGCTCGCCGATCAGGCACGGGTTGTTCTTGGTGCGCCGCGACAGCACCTCGACGGCCTGCTCGATCTCCTCCTCCCTGCCGACGACCGGGTCGACGTTCCCCTGCCGGGCCTCCTCGGTGAGGTCGCGGCCGTACTCGTCGAGGGTCGGCGTCTGGCCGCCGCCGGTGGTGGAGCCCGCACCCGAGCCGCCGTTCTGGGACGGACGCTCCCCGGCCATCGCCTCCTGGAAGGCGTCGGCGGTGACGCCCTGCTCGGCGAGGAGCCGTGCCGCCGCCGACTCCGGATTCGCCATGATCGCGAGCAGCAGGTGTTCGGGGCCGATGTAGGACGCGCCGAGCGCCCGCGACAGCCGCTGCGCGTCGAGGATCGCCTTCTTCGCCGACGGTGTGAGCGTGGTCGGCGCGGCCCCGGGGCTGCCGTGCGCGGTGGCCTCGGCGATGCGCTTGGTGATGCCGTCCGGGTCGCCGCCCGCGGCGCGGATCAGGGCACGGCCCGGGTCGGCCGCGGCGCCCGCGTTGAGCAGGTCGATGACGTCCAGGTCGGCGGCGCCGCGTTCGGCGGCGTCCTGGATCGCGGCGCCGAGCAGCTCACGGGCCGGTTCGCTCAGCAGCTTCCCGACGTCCACCCGCTGCACCCCGGGCCGTGACGGCGGCCAGCCGTCCTGCCCGCCGTAGACCCGCCCCGCCAGCATGTCGAATCCGCGGAACGGGTCATCGAAGAACGAACCAAAAGGCGTCGACACCGTCATACCCCCGTCAGGTCACAGCAGTTTCCCCTAGGGACCTGACCGGCCCGGCGGCTTCCTAAGCCCAAGAAACCCCCCCGACCCTCTCAAACGGTGTCAGAAGTTGGAGATGACGCCCGCGAAGATGTCGTCGATCTGGCGGGGGTCGCGGGCGTCGTAGGAGCGGGCCTCGGTGGTCTCGGCGATCGTGGTCAGGACGTCCTGGTCGGCCTCGGCCCCGTAGCCGACCGTGAACACCCGGACCGACTCGGCGCGCGGCTTGCCCAGCGTGGTGAGGAGGTTGTCGTAGCTGAGCCCGGCCGGGCTGCGCTCGTTCTTGCCGTCGGTGAGGAAGACGACCGCGTTGATGGCGTCGGGGGACTGCGCGGCCCGCATCTGCTCGAACGCCGCGGCGACGGTGTTGTAGAGGCCCGTCTGGCCGCCGGGGGTGATCGCCTGGATCCGTTCGCGCAGCTCGGGTCCGATCCGGGAGATCGGCCCCGGCGCGACGAGCTGCCGGTGGTCGCGGTCGCCGTCCTGCTTGGAGGAGAACTCCCACAGGCCGACGGAGTCGTCGGGGCCGAACTGGCCCAGGGCGTCGACGGCCGCGTTCTTCGCCAGCTCCAGCCGGGTCTTGCCGGTGCCGTCGACCTTGGCCTCCATCGACCCCGACTTGTCGATCACCAGCAGGACGTTGGCGCGTTTGCGGAGCCTGTTCCAGCCGTCCAGGACCGCTTTGACGACCTCGGGGCTGAACTGGTTGAGCTCGGTGATCTGCGCGTCCGGCGGGATCCCGTTCTCCGGCGTCGCGACCGGCCCCGTCCTGCCTTCGAAGTCGCGGTAGCCGTAGCGCTGGAACGCGGCCTGCGACTCGGGCGAGCGCAGGAAGGACAGGAAGTCGGCGGCCACGGCCCTGCGGTCGGCGTCCATCCAGGAAAGCTGCACATAGGGGTGGTCGGAGGAGTAGGTGCCCTCCTTCGGGTAGATCGCGGCCAGCCGGGTCTGCGGCGGCGGGTGCTCGCCGTACGCGGCGGGGTCGCCGTTGGTGTTGCCCCGGTTGTAGTCGAGGAGGGTCCGCTCCTCGATGGCGATCGCCGAGATGTAGGCCATCGCCTGGCCGCGTTCGTCGGCGCGGCGCAGGTTCTCCATGAACGTGTCGGCGACGTCGCCGTAGTGCACGACCGACCGTTCGACGGTCTTCACGAACTCCTGGACCTCGGGCCTGGCCACGTCGGCCGTGGTCATGTCGGAGGTGTTGCCGGTGGCGGCGAAGTAGGCGCCGAGGGTGGCGTTCAGTCCCGAGGTGGAGAAGTGCGGGTTGGTCTTGCCGAGCCGGAACGGCCCCCACTCCGGATGGCCGTGGCCGCCCCAGCCGGTCGGTGCCTTGGCCAGGTCGGCGACGTCCTTCCAGCCGAGCCGCTTGTCCGGCCAGCCGAGGGCGCGCGCCATCGGCTCGGGCATCGCGATCGCCAGCGGGCTCTTGATGATCGAGGGATGGTCCCCTTCCGGGACGGGCCCCGGTTCGTCGCGGGACGCCGTCTGCTGCCGGTAGAGGGTGACCCAGATCGAGGAGACCGGGCTCCACACGTCGGGCCGTGGGCCGTTCTCGGCGGTGCGCCAGCCCTCCGCCAGCGCCTTGGCGGCCTTCCCCGAGTTCGCGTTGATGATCTCGACATGGGCGCAGAGATCGCCGACCCGGCGGCCGTCGTACTTCTCCGCCAGCTCCCGCAGCACGAAGTCCTTGCCCTGCGACGACGCCACCCGCAGCTTGACGCTCCGGCCAGGGCAGGAGGAGTCCCGCACCACCGAGAGCGTGACGAGATAGGCCGCCAGCCCGCCGATCTGCAGCAGCACCGTGACGACCAGCAGCGGGACGATCAGATGGCCGCGCCGCCTGGTCCGGCTGCGCAGCGCCGATCGGAGCGTCCGGACCGAATCACGCCAGTCGTTCAGCTGCTCGGGGGAGATGTCGTCGAGCTGGCGTTGGAGCCGCCACCCCAGCAGGGTCGTGACGACGGTCAGCAGGGTCGCGAAGGTCAGGGCGAGCACCAGGTCGAGACCGCGCCGGTCGCCGGCCCCCCGCGTCAGGAGGGTCGCGAGGACCCCGACGATGGCATAGGCGACAAGAAGGATCAAAGCTCGGGAGATGATCCGCACCGGATCATCGTGCGGCAAGCCGACCTCTCGGACAAGAGGCCCCCGCGCAGGATCGCCACCGTCTTCCGCACGACGGTCACTATGCGTGACGGACTACCCGGGGGCGGTGGGGTCCTGCGGCGGCCAGGCCAGCCGGGTGAGGATCCGGGCCAGAGAGCGGAGGTAGGGGTCGCGTCGCGGACCGGTGTCCTCGAGCATCGCCAGCACCTCGTCGATCTCCTCCGCGGTGAGGTCGGTCGACAGCTCGCCGTACCGATCCCATGAAGAGTGGTCCATCCAGACCTTCCGTTCGCGGCGGCAGGCCCGGCGCCGCATACCCCGGACGGCCCGCGGTGCCCCCTCGCCCCCGCGGACCGTCCCCCCGTCGTCACTTTCGGTGAGTGAATGTGACGTGACCACTTCACCAGGGTCAACCGTTTTCGATATCGGCGAGATCTCACAGGGTCCCTTCTCATAGCCTGCGGATATGGAGGCACGGCATCTGCGGTACGCGCTCGCCCTGGCGGAGCACCGGCACTTCGGGCGGGCGGCCGCCGCCCTGGGCATCGCCCAGCCCCCGCTGTCCAAACAGATAGCCGACCTGGAACGGAAGGTCGGGGCGCCGCTGTTCCGCCGCACCGGCCACGGCGTCTTCCCGACCGCGGCGGGGGAGGCGCTGCTGAGGCGGGCGCGCATCGTCATCGCCGAGATGGAGGCGATCGGCGGCGACGTCGGCAGGGCGGCGCGCGGCGAGTCCGGCGAGCTGCGGCTCGGGTTCGTCGGCTCGGCGCTGATCGACCTGCTGCCCGCCGTCCTCGGCCGGTTCGGCACCGAACGCCCCCGGGTCAGGCTGCGGCTGGAGGAGCGTTCGTCGGCCGGCTGCGCCGCCGCCCTGGCCGAGGGCGCGCTCGACGCGATCCTCACCAGGGGAGCGCCGCGCGGGTCCAACGTCGAACGGATGCGCTCGGTCACCGTCGGACACGACCGGCTGGTGGCGCTGCTCCCGCGCGCCCATCCGCTGGCGGGTCCAGGACCGATCGAACTGGACCGGCTGCGCGGGCTGACCCTCATCACCGCGCCGCCCGACGAGGAACCCGCGACGGCCGCCACCCTGCCCGCGTTCGACCCCGGCCGGATCATCCACGCCCGCGACGTCCACACCATCGCCGGGCTCGTCGCCTGCGGGGTCGGCGTGGGGATCGGGCCGTCGTGCGTGCGGCGGGTGATCCGCCCGGACGTCCGGGTCCGCGACATCGCGCCCGAGGTGGACCTGCCGCCGCTGATGCTCTCCTACCGGGACGACGACCCCTCACCCGTGCTGGACGCCTTCCTGGCCGTCGTCCGGGCGGTGCGCCCTTCGGCCGGGCCCGCGCTGGACCGGCATCTGGCGCGCTGACCGGCTCAGTACCCGATCAGCCGCTCGCTGGTCTCCCAGAGGTCGGCGGCCTTGGCCGGATCGTAGGAGTCGGCCGACGAGCGGATCCGGCGCGTCCCGGAGAAGTAGGCGCCGGTCGTCCCGGCGAGCGCGGGATCGGTGACGAGCCGGGCCAGCGCCCGCGCCGACCGTCCGGGCGTGTGCACGTTCAGACCGGGCAGCAGCGTGGCGGCGGGCAGCAGATACCGCCACGCGAACGCCTGGAACGCCGGATAGTCGCGGGCCAGCCCCGTCCCCGGCATGAGCCCGGGATCGAACGCGTTGACCGTGATCCCTGTGTCGCCGATCCGGCGGGCCAGCTCGTAGGCCGTCAGCACGTTGCACAGCTTGGACGTGGTGTATCTGCGCCGCCCCGCGAGGCTCGCCGACGCGTCGGCGTCGCCGCCCGGCGTGGCCAGCGCGAGGGCCGAGGTGTAGACGGGAGCGGGCATTCCGGTGCGTTTCGCCGGGTCGTGGGTGTCGCTGGCGACCAGGACGATCCGCGCCGGAGCGGCCAGCCGCGGCAGCAGCTCCCGGACGAGCAGGAAGTGCGCGAGATGGTTGACGGCGAAGGTCTGCTCGAACCCGTCCGCGCTGACCGCCTCCCCGGACACGGTCTGCACGCCCGCGTTGCAGACCACGGCCTGGAGCGCGGGCAGACCTTCGGCGAACCGGCGCACGTCCGCGAGCGACCCGAGGTCGAGCGCGAGCCCGGTGACCCCTTCGCCGATCGCCGCGGCCTTGCGCCGCACCGCCTCCGGATCGCGTCCGGTGATCACCACCCGGAGCCCCGCAGCCGCGAGGATCCGCGCGGTCCGGTGGCCGAGCCCGCCCGTCCCTCCGGTGATCAGCACACTCCGCGGTCCGTCCTTCATCGGGTCTCCTGGGGGTTCGGCCCGCTGACGCGGGTGATCGGCGATCGCGAGAGGGCGCGCCCGGCCGGACGGCCGACGGGAAGCGCCGGTCGTCGGGACGTTCGCCCGAGGGGGCATCGGTCGTCAGGGGGTGCGGGCGGCCCTGGCGCGCGCGGCGGGGGCCAGGGCGGTGAGGGCGGTGGCCAGGTCGGCGTACATGCGGTGGAGATCGGCCTGCCCGGGCTCCAGCTGGGAGGCGAAGAAGCAGCCGTCGGAGAAGGCGACGGCGAAGCCGGCGAGATCGTCGGCGGCGGCCGCGGCGAGCTCGGGGGGTTCGTTGGCGAACAGGAGGGCGGCGATGACGTCGCGGAAGAACGATCTGGCCTGCGCGCGGACCCGTTGGACGAGCTCCGCCGCCACCGGGTCGGCCGAGCCCTCGATGGCGAGCGTGTAGAACAGGCGGAGGAAGACCGGGTGGCTCGCCACCGCGTCCGCGCCCGCCGCCAGCACGGCCTCCGCACGGGCCGCGGGATCGCCCGGCAGCTCGCTCCAGCGGGGGAGCGCGGCGAACCAGCGGTCGGCGCCGCGCTCCATGACCGTCGCGAGCAGCCCCTCCTTGCTGCCGAAATGCCAGTACAGCGAGGTGGGCGCCACCCCGGCGGCCTTGCAGATCGCCGAGACGGGGGTCGCCGCGTAGCCCTTCTCGCTCATCAGCCTTTCGGCGACGTCGAGCAGCAGCTCCCGCGCGACACCGTGCTGCTCCTGTGCGCGTCTTCCCATGGAGCCAATGTAGGGATCGCTACATACAGACGCAAGGGGTGGGGAGGGTCGGGTGGATCACTCCCAGTCCTCGTGCTCGTCGGCGCTTTCCTCGGCACGGTCCAACGCCGAATCGGCGACGCCGAGGGCCGCGCGCAGCCGATCGAGGTCGGTGCCGCCCGTGTCGTACTTGAGCTGGCGGGCGATCCGGGTCTGCTTGGCCTTGGCCCGGCCACGTCCCATGGCGTTCTCCTTCGGGGTCGGCGGCCGGGGTCAGCGGTCGCTGTCGGCGGGAAGGTCGATCTGGTGCTCGGCGGCGCGGCGGACCAGGTCGGCCAGCTCCGCCGCGTAGGTGTCGGCGCCGTACTCGTCGCCGTCGATCCGGGCGGCGGACAGGTTCGCGCGGGCGAGCGCGGCGCGCTCCCGCAGGTGCGCGGCCAGCTCGGTCATGCCGGGTTCCTCGACGCTCACGGGACCATCCTTCATTAGTTTTCCAGTTGCTAATATTAGCAAGTGTTGGGTCGCCGGGTGTGGCCCGCGACATCGGTCCCGCCGTTCCCGGCGGGCTTGCGGAGGGGTGGGCACATGGCCAGAAGGCCGAGTCTCGAGGAGCGGATCGCCGCCAGGCAGGCCGGTCGCGGCCCGATGAAGGAGGGCAAGTACTTCGAGCACGGCCCCGCGAAGATCATCTTCGCCGGGCTGATCGTCGTGGTCGTCCTGACCCACCTCATCGCCCTGCTCATGATCAAATACGCACCGGGCTAAGCCGTGCCCGCCCGAAACCAGCCCGATCGAACGAGGATGACGCCCCATGAGTGAGACCCTGCCGCCGTGCCCGGCCTGTTCGAGCCCCTACGCCTATGAGATGGGCGCCCTCCTGGTCTGCCCGGAGTGCGCGCACGAGTGGACCCCGGGCGCGGCCGCCGAGACCGCCGAGGCCGCCGAAGACACGGTCGTCAAGGACTCGGCGGGCAATGTCCTCGCCGACGGCGACACCGTCACCGTGATCAAGAACCTCAAGGTGAAGGGCAGCCCCGCCGGGATCAAGGCGGGCACCAAGGTCCGCAACATCCGCCTCGTGACCGGGGTCGACGGCCACGACATCGACTGCAAGGTCGACGGGTTCGGCGCGATGCAGCTCAAGTCGAGCGTCGTCCGCAAGGCCTGACCGTCCCGCCGGATCCTTTACCGGCCGAACCCTCTTTTCGAGTTGAAGATCTCTTCAAGTCGGCATACCGTTCCAGGGTGGCCCCTTCCGGGGCCACTGCCGTTCGATGCCCGTGGGGTTGTGCGATGCCGGTTCCGTTGTATGAGGCGAAGGCCGAGTTCTTCCGGATGCTCGGCCATCCGGTGCGGATCCGGGTGCTCGAACTGCTCTGCGACGGGCCGATGCCGGTCCGCGACCTGCTCGCCCGGATCGAGGTCGAGGCGTCCAGCCTCTCCCAGCAGCTCGCCGTGCTGCGGCGCAGCGGGATCGTCACGGCCGTCCGCGAGGGATCGACCGTCGTGTACGAGCTGGCCGGGCCGGACGTCTCGGATCTGATGAAGGCCGCCCGCCGGATCCTCACCGAGCTGATCAACGGGCAGAAGACCCTGCTGGACGAGCTGATGGACACCGGGAAGCGCGGCTGATGGCCACCAACGGAACGGGGCTGCTGAACCACGCCCGCGCACTGCTGCCCGGCCGCGCCGATCTGGTGGCGATGCGCCGTCAGCCGCGCCGCGACCTGCTCGCCGGGGTGACCGTCGCGATCGTCGCGCTGCCGCTCGCCCTGGGCTTCGGCGTGACGTCCGGGATGGGTGCGGAGGCCGGGCTGATCACCGCGATCGTCGCGGGCGCGCTGGCCGCGATCTTCGGCGGGTCGAACCTGCAGGTGTCCGGGCCGACCGGCGCGATGACCGTGGTCCTCGTGCCCGTCGTCGCGCGGTTCGGGCCGTCCGGGGTGCTGATGGTCGGGCTGTTCGCGGGGGTCCTGCTGGTGGCGCTGGCGTTCGCGCGGGCCGGACAGTACGTCAAGTACGTGCCGACCCCGGTCGTCGAGGGGTTCACCGTGGGGATCGCCGCGGTCATCGGGCTCCAGCAGATCCCGGCGGCGCTCGGCGTGGCCAAGCCCGAAGGCGAGAACGTCGTCGCGGTGGCGTGGCGGGCGGCGGGCGAGGCCGTCCACGCGCCGCAGTGGGCCGCGAT
>NZ_BAAGZI010000149.1:0-12759 GCF_054778695.1 Actinocorallia lasiicapitis | reverse complement strand
GCGCTCGCCGAGGCGTTCACCGCGACGCCCGGCGGGGCGGGCCCCCGCGACAAAGCCAAGATCGCGATGCTGTCGGCGATGTACGGCGGCGGCACCGGCGAGGCCGTCCAGCTCCTCGCGGTCCTGCGCAACCGCTTCCCCGCCGCCTTCGCCTACGTGGAGGAGGCGGCGAGGGCGGGGGAGCGCGGCGAACTGGTGCGGTCGCTGCTCGGCCGCACCTGCTCGGCCGCGGACGCCGCCTTCCGGCAGCTCATCACCACCGAGGAGGGGCGGTCGGCGGCCGCCTCACGCGGGCGTTTCACCCGCAACTTCGTCGTCCAGGCGACGGCCGCCGAATGGGCGCTCGCCCTGCTGGCGCTGATCCGCAACAAGCTCGACGGCCACGCCGCCCACCTGGTCTTCTTCCAGCACGACGAGGTGATCGTGCACGCCCCGCAGGAGGAGGCGGAGCTCGTCACCGCCGTGATCCACGACGCGGCCGCCGAAGCCGCCCGGCTCCTGTTCGGCCCCACCCCGGTGGTCTTCCCGATGGAGACGGCAGTGGTCTCCTGTTACGGGGAGGCCAAATAGAGGCGGCGGGGTGAACGTCCCGAACCGGGGTAGATGATCGTCATGGACGAGAACCTCGACGACCTGTCCTCAGGCGAGCTGCACGACCGGGCGGTGCACCTCGCGGTCAAACGGCATGATGTCGGCTTCCTGTGGAATCTGCTGCGCGACATCCCGGCGGCCAAGGCGAGCACCAGCGACGCCCAGGGCGCCGAAACCGACATCATGCGCGTCAGCGGCCTGGTCAACGACTTCTTCAACGCGGGCGACGGGGAGCTCGCCGACGCCCTCCGCCCTGTCTACCTCGACTACCTGACCAAGCACGCCTCCTGACGCCCGGCTCCCGAGCCGGAAGATCCTGTGCCCGGAAAACGGGTGGCTTGTTCTGTTCGCTGCGTCCTACCGTGAGCGTGCCGCCGCGGTAAGGGGCACACCGGAGATCTCCGGGACGTGTTCCCCGTGTCGCCGCGGCGGTGCCCACTGGCGGGCACGGATCCCGAAGGGTCTGTTGAGGAGCGATCCTCACCAGCGACGTCGCCGCCCGGCCGGGCGCGGGTCGCGGCCTTGCGGACCGCCCCTCGGGGGCCGGTCCCCGCCGCGCTCCGTGGCCGGGCGGCGCCGTCCTCAGCGCGGAACGAGGCGGACGATGGCGGTCACGACGGTCATGGACTGGGAGCGCACGCTCCTCTACCGGGACGGGCGGTTCGAGCGGACCTTGGAGCCGGGCCGGCACAGGTACGACGCGAAGAGATGCGTCCTCGTCGCGGTCGATCTGCGGCCGAGGCTGCTCCAGGTGACCGGCCAGGAACTGCTCACCGCCGACGGTCTCGGCCTGCGTCTCAGCCTGACCGTCCGCTGGTCGGTGACCGATCCGGTGGCGTTCACGACCGGCGCTCAGCACCCGGAGCAGATGCTGCACGCGGCCGTCCAGGAGGCGGCCCGCGACGTCGTCGCCGCCCACACCCTGGACGCCCTGGTCGCCGACCGTTCCCTGCTGGCCGCCTGCACGGCCCCCGTCGCGGCGGCGGTCGCCGAGCTCGGCGTCGCGGTCTCGGACGTCCGGGCCCGCGATCTCATGCTCCCCGGCGAGCTGCGCAAGGCCGCCCTCGAGACGGTCGTCGCCCGCGAGCGCGGCAAGGCCGAACTGGAGCGCGCCCGAGCCGAAGCGGCCGCGTTGCGCACCCTCGCCAACTCCGCCCGCCTCCTGGAGGAGCACCCTGCGCTCCTCCACCTCCGCACCCTCCAGGCCGCGACCGCCCCCGGCACCCAGATCGTCCTCGACCCCCGCGACCGCCCCGGTCCCGCCCGGACCTGACCACGCGTGGCCCTGCCGGGGCCTGACCGTCCCGGCCGGGCTGTCCACCGTGAACATCGGGCACAACGACAACGTCGTCCGGGAAGGCCAGCCCCGGCTGCCTGGGCCTGACGACCCGTGGCCCTGCCTGACCGTCCTGGGCCCTGCTCGGGCGTGACGACGCGTGGCTTGCCCGGGTGGTGTCAGAGGTACTGGCCGAGGTTGGGGTCGGAGGGTTTGGGTGGGGTCTCGGGGAGGTCTTCGGGGAGGAGGACGCGGATGTCGGCGTCGCCGTCGGTGTCCTGGGCGGCGGTGGTGATCCGCCGGGCCTGGAGGGAACGGGCCCGGTCCAGGATGTTGCGCATGAGCCGGGCGTTGCCGAAGGACGAGCCGCGCGGGGCGGCGCGGAGCAGGTCGCGGACGCGGACGTCGACGCCGTCGGCGAGGCTGAGCCCCGCCGTCGTCGCCATGAAGTGGAAGATCGCGACCAGGTCGTCGTCGGTGTAGTCGGGGAAGTCGAGGACGGTCGGGAACCGTGAGGCCAGCCCGGGGTTGAAGTCGAGGAAGCGGAGCATCTCGCCCTCATACCCCGCGACGATCACCACGAGGTCGGACCGGTGCTCCTCCATCAGCTTCAGCAGCTCCGCGACGGCCTCGTGCCCGTAGTCCTGGTAGGAGTCGGCTGGGGTCAGTGAGTACGCCTCGTCGATGAAGAGCACACCGCCCAGCGCCCGCTCGACGGCAGCCCGCACGCGCGGCGCGGTGTGCCCGATGTACTCGCCGACCAGGTCGGCCCGCGACACCTCGACCAGATGCCCCGACGACAGCAGCCCGAGCTTCGCGTAGACCGCGGCGATCAGCCGCGCGATCGTGGTCTTGGCGGTGCCGGGGTTGCCGGTGAACACCATGTGCCTGGTCGGCGACGCGATCGGGATCCCGGCCTCGCGCCGCAGCCGTTCGGCCTTGGCCTCGGCGACGAGCAGATGCACCTCGTGTTTGACGTGCCCGAGCCCGATCAGCCCGTCGATCTCGGCGAGCGGATCGCCCGGCAGTTCCACCCGCCCGGTGGTGGCGAGGGTGTCGGGCAGGTCGACCACGAGGATCTCGTCCAGCGACTCCGTCGAGTCGACGACGCCGTCCTCCAGCACCCGCCGCGACTGGAGCGCGATCGCCCGGTCGAGCAGCGAGTTCATGATCCGTGCGTTGGTGTCGCGCGGACCGGCCTTGAGCAGCGCCCGCACCCTGTCGACGACGCCTTCGGCGAGCGTGAACCCGCTCTCGGCGGTCTTGGCGACGAACACCTGGAGCAGGTCCTCTTCGGTGAGGTCGGGGAACCGCACCACCTTGGTGAAGGTGCGGGACAGGTCGGCGTCCGCCTTCAGCAGCCCGTTGATCGCGGCGTCGGGCCCCGACAGCACGACGACGAGGTCGTCGGTGTGGGTCTGGAGGGTGGCCAGCAGGACGTCCAGTGCCTCCCGGTCGCGCGGCGACTCCGACGACCCCAGCGTGTGCGCGTCAGAGATCACCAGCACGCCGCCGAGCGCCCGCTCGACGGTCCGCCTGACCTTCGGCCCGCTCTCGGAGGTGTACTCGCCGACCAGGTCGGCCCGGTCGACCTCGACCAGATGCCCTGTCGACAGCACGTCCAGCTCGGCGTAGATCCGGCCGAGGATCCGCGCCACCTTGGTCTTGCCGGTGCCGGGGTTGCCGGTGAACACCAGATGCCGGGGCCGTGCGGCGACCGCCATCCCGGCCTCGCGCCGCATCTTGGCGGCCTTCGCCTCGGCGACGAGCGCCGCGATCTCCCGTTTGACGGGCCCGATGCCGGCGCACGCCGCCAGCTCGGCCAGCGGATCGGCGGAGCCGGGCACGAACTGCTGCGGCAGGTCGGCGGCGGTCACCGTGCGCCCGCGTTTGGTGCGGCCGCGCACCGAGGCGATCGCCTGGTCGGCCAGGAACTCCACCAGCCGCGCGTTCCGCAGGTTGAGCATCGGCGGCGTGCGTGTGAGCAGCACGCCGGCTTTCGCGGCGACGGGCCGCGACACGTTCAGCCCTCGCGCGCGCACCGCCCGGACGAACAGCTCGGCGTAGGCTTCCTCGCTCAGCTCCGTGGTCCGGGTGGCGTTGAACGACTGCACCAGCCCGGGGTTGGCGGCGAACAGCCGCTCCTGGCCGCCGACGCGGGACAGCGCCACGACGTTCAGCGCCGGCATCCGCGCCAGCATCCGGCGCAGCTCCTCGACGACGGCGGGACCGCACCGGTCGTAGGTGAGCAGCTTCTCCAGATCGTCGATGACGAGGAGCTGCCTGCCGTCCAGGCACTCCTTGACGCGTGCCTGGAGCCAGAGCACGGCGTCGGACAGGTTGAGGGTCGCGAACACCTGGTCGGACACCCAGAGCGTGTCCCGGATCCGGCCCGCGTCGACGAGCGCCCGTTCCAGGACCGTCACCGCGGTGCCCTTGCCGGTGCCCTCAGGACCGGAGACCAGCAGCCGCACCGGCCCGTCGGCGGCGAGGCTCGCCCGGATCGCCCGCACCAGATCGGGCTGCCCGACCAGCGCGTCGGCCGCCGGATCTGCGCCGTCCTGCTGCTCCTCGACCGGCGAGGCGGCGACCGGCGGGAACCGTTCGACCAGCGGGTTGGCGATGATCGGCCGACGGGTGAACAGCCGGCGCAGATCGGTCTGGAACCAGCGGACCGGCACCTGGGTGGTGGGGGAGGCCGCCGTCTCGGGCAGCCCCTGCACACACCCGGTGATCCGGACGGCCATGTCGAGCCACGCCCGGCACGCGTCGGCCTCGCCCGCCACCAGCGCCCGCGCCAGCCAGTTGCGGATCTCCACCTGCCACGCCTCGACGGCCCAGCTCTCGCGGAGCCCGTCCATCCGCGAGCCGATCGCCTCGTAGCGGGCTGAACCGGTGGCCATCGCCAGCTCGGCGGGCGCCTGCACCTGCGACGCCTGGAGCATCAGCCGGGCCAGCGCCAGCTCCGAGTCCTCGTTGGGGATCACCGAGTTCAGCCGTTCGTGGACCGCGGTGAACCCTTCGACGGCCCACCGCAGGTATCCCATCGTCCCGGTCAGCTCGGGCAGGACCGAGAGCAGTTCGGGACCGGCCCGGTCCGCCCAGATCCGCTCCAGCTCGCCGATCGGCGCCACCAGGTCGATCTCGGGCTGCTGCCGGTCGAACAGTTCGATCAGCGCCCGCCGCCGCGGCTCCAGCGGTTCGAGCCCCTCGAACACCTCCAGCGCCTCACGGGCGAGGGTGAACAGCAACGCCCGCTTCTCGCGGTCGGCCCCGGCCGGGTCGGTCATCCACAGCGCGGGCGGCCGCCACCGGCCCGACTGGGTGAACCAGGCGGTCGTGTCCCGGACGGCGGGCTCGGGGTTGGCCAGGAAGTCCAGCAGCAGCTCGTAGTCGACGTCCCCGCGCGTGCCCGACCGGATCGAGGAGGCCCCCAGCAGGAAGGTCAGCAGCGACCACATCTCCGCGCCCAGCACCGAAGACTCGGTCGCGTAGAACGCGCTCAGAGTCCGTTTGAGCTCGGCCGCCCGCGGATCGCGTGAGAACTCCATCGCGCGCGCCTTCATCTCCTCCAGCAGGCCGTCGGGGACCCGCCAGGGGGTGCCGTGGCCGTACAGGTCGAAGACGGGCTCGTCGGTGACCAGCAACTCGAGATGCTCGGGAAGTCGGGGGGCGGTCATACGAACACCCTAATCCCGGCGTCCGACAGAAGGACGCCGCGCACGGTCGCCCTCACCGCCTGCCACCCCGAACACGCGCCCCGGCCACCCCGTCCGGCCTCCAGCGGGCGCCGGACGGGGCGGGAGGTCAGGTGCGGTAGGCGGACGCCTGGAGCCCGTACAGGTCGGCGTACAGCCCTCCCGCGGCCATCAGGGCGTCGTGGTCGCCCTGTTCGACGACCTTCCCGCGCTCGAGGACGTAGACCCGGTCGGCGTGGCGCACCGACGCCAGCCGGTGCGTGATCAGCAGGACGGTCCGCCCGTCGGCGTGCGCCCTGATCCGTTCGAACAGGGCGTGTTCGGCGCGCGCGTCGAGCGCCGCCGACGGCTCGTCGCAGATCAGCAGCGGTTCGTCCCGGTAGAAGCCGCGGGCCGCCGCCAGCCGCTGCCACTGGCCGCCCGACAGTTCGGCGCCGTCGTCGAACCGCTTGTCGAGCAGGGTGTCGTAGCCGTGTTTGAGCTCGGCCAGCACCTCGTCGGCCCCGGACGCGGCGATCGCCTGGTCGACCAGGTCGGGGACGTCGGGCCGGCCCATGATGACGTTCTCCCGTGCCGTCATCGGCCAGTGCGTGTGGTCCTGCGCGATCACCGCGATCCGTTCGCGCAGCACGTCCGGATCGACCCGCCACAGCGACAGGTCGTCCCAGCGGACCTCGCCGGAGTCCGGGTCGTACAGCCCGGCGAGGATCTTCGCCAGGGTGGTCTTGCCCGACCCGTTCTCGCCGACCAGCGCGATCACCTCGCCGGCCCGCAGTTCGACGCTGACGCCCTTGAGCGCGGGGGAGTCCGCCCCCGGATAGGTGAACACCACGTCGTCGGCGACGATCCGCGCGAACCGCGGCGGCGGCACCAGCAGATCGTCGGTGCGGGACGGGCCGCGCGTCGAGGCCGTCGTGCAGAACGACAGGTAGTCGCCGAAGTAAAGGCCCTCCTCGTAGGTGCGGTTGACCGCGTAGACGAGGTTGGCGAGCGACGACTTGCCGGTCCTGATCGCCAGCACGGCCGTCCCCGCGACGGCCAGCGGCATCACCTCGCGCCAGAGCAGCACCCCGAGCGCGACGTACACCAGGGCCGTCGCGACGCCCTGGAGGGCCTCGCCGGCCGCCCGGGTGAAGGTCATCCGCCGGCTGACGTCCAGCTCGACCTCCATCTCGTGGGTGGCCAGCCGCCCGTACTGGTCGAGCAGCATGTCCCGGACGGTGAACGAGCGGACCTCGGCCGCCTGGTCGCGGTTGGTCATCAGCTCCGCCAGGATCCACCGGCGCCGCCGCGACGCCGACAGCTCGAGCTGCACGTTGTAGCGCATCCGCGCCGACCGCATCGCCGCCCACGCCTCCGGGACGGCCGTCAGCATCAGCAGCGGCAGCAGCACCGGATGGAGGACCCCGAGCGCCCCGGCGGCCGCCATCAGCCCGACCAGCCCGGTCAGCACGTCCACGGTCTGCCGCACGACCGAGGACGCCGAGACGATCCCCCGGTTCCTGGCCAGGTTCAGCTCGTCCAGGAAGGCCGAGTCGTCGAGCGCGGCCAGCTCCACGGAGGTGGTCAGCCGGTAGAGCCGCAGCTCGACCAGCCGCTCGATCTGGGGTTCCAGCCGGTTCTGCGCCCAGCCGGCGCCCGTCTTGAGCGCGCCCTGCGCGGTGTAGGCGAACGCGACCAGCGCCAGGGCGGGCACGGCGTCGCGGACCTTGTCGGGGGTGGGCCCCGCGGCGAACAGGGCGTTGAGCACGCCCGTGGTGGCGAGGAGCCCGAACGTGGTGAACACGCCCGCCGCCAGGTTGAGGGCGACGGTGATGAGCGTGTCGCGCCGGTTGGCCTCCCACGCCAGCTTCACCGACTGGACGATCAGCGCGGGCAGCCGCCGCGCGATCTGTGTGACCTTCGTCTCCGCGAGCTCCCCGGAGTGCAGTCCCCAGGTCGACACGGTGACCTTGGGGAGGTCAGGCCCCGGTTCCCGCTTCTTGGTCTTGGCACGTTTGAGCAGCCCGAACAGCCGCATGTCCCTCCCGTTCCCGGATGACCCCGAAGCTTCCAGTGTCACCCTCAGGTCTGACATTTCGCGTGCCGCGTAGCACTTGGTGCGGTGACGGATTTGATTCGCGAGAACGACGTATCCGTAACTGTCGTCTCATAGCGTGAAGACATATGGACGACCAGGATGGAGTGAGACGCATGGCGCCCCCGTACGCGCCGAACCAGCCGATCCACAGTGATCCCCCCGCGCCCCGCCGCCGCTTCGGCAAGTGGTGGCTGCGCGTCCCGCTCCTGCTGGTGCTCGTACTGCTGATCGTTTTCGTCGGCGGCTACTTCACCCTCAACGGGCGTCTCAAGCATGAGAACGCCCTCGCCGACTACGCGAACCGGGTCGGCGACACCCCGGGGACCAACTGGCTGATCGTCGGCTCGGACAGCCGCGAAGGACTGTCGAAGAAGGACAAGAAGGAGCTGCGGACCGGGAGCGCCGAAGGCAAGCGCACCGACTCGATCATGCTGCTGCACTACGGCGACGGCGGGACCACGCTGCTCAGCATCCCGCGTGACTCCTATGTGCCGATTCCAGGCCACGGCAGCAACAAGATCAACGCGGCCTACGCGTTCGGCGGCTCGCCGCTGCTCGTGCAGACCGTCGAGCAGGCCACCGGCATCCACGTCGACCACTACGCCGAGATCGGCTTCAACGGTTTCGTCGGCGTGGTCGACGCGGTCGGCGGGGTGCGGCTCTGCGTCAAGGACCCGATCAAGGACCCCAAGGCCGGCATCGACCTCAAGGCAGGCTGCCAGGACCTGAACGGCGCCGACGCCCTCGGCTACGTGCGGACCCGCAAGTTCGCCAACGGCGACCTCGAGCGGGTCAAGCACCAGCGCGAGTTCTTCGCCGCCCTGATCGACAAGGCGTCCTCGCCCGGAACCCTGCTCAACCCGTTCCGCGGCGTTCCGCTCGCGCTCAACGCCAGCGGCAACTTCACCGTGGACGACGGCGACGACCTCTACGACCTGTCCCGGATGATGCTCGCCATGCGCGGGGTCTCGGGCGGCGGCGGGGCGACGATCAGCGTGCCGTTCGGCGGGTTCGGCTCCAACGCGGCGGCCGGCTCGTATGTCCTGTGGGACAAGGCCAAATCGCAAGCCCTCTTCAACGCGATCAAGACGGACAAACCGATTCCGCAGAACCTCAAGTAAATCTTTACGGTCCGGGATGTCCTCACCTGTGCGTACACGGGGAATCACTCTTGGTGACGAAGAGTGAATCTAGCGTGCAGGGGTCAACCCAATGATCAAGAAGTATATGAAGTGGGCCAGCATCGCTTTTCTCGTCTGGTACGTGGTGAACAGGCCGGACGGGGCGGCGAGCGTCGTCCAGGGCACGTTGAACTCGCTCGGCGGCGCCGCCGACTCGGTCTCGACGTTCATGACGAGCGCCATCCCATAACCGCAGGCGTCCGCCACGGAGTGACTCGACGAGCCTCCGGTCCGTGAGGATCGGGGGCTCTGTCGTGTCCGGGAGACTTTCGTGTCCTTCGGGGTGATCACTTCCTAGTCGGCGGGCCGGGCGGCCTCCACCGGTCTTTCCCGAGGTCGGAGGCATGTTCGGGCGATCGTTCCGCCGGAGCGCGCAAACCCTTGTGGGTACGGGGCTCTCGGCGCGTGCCGGGACGTCTTACGATGGGCATACATCGTGGCGATGGAGCCACACAAAGGTCTCTTTGCGGGCATCCAACTGGTGGGCACAACTGAATCGGGTCAGTGTGTCAATGCATAACAAGAGGGACGGCGCCTGATGAACAAGAACGTCCGCTACGTGGCGATCGCCTTCGTCATCTTTTACCTGCTCAGCCAGCCGAAGGCTGCCGCGCAGGTGGTGAACAACGCGTTCTCCGCCGTCGGTGACGCAGGCGGGCAGCTCGCGCTGTTCGTCAACACCCTGGGAACCTGACCCCCGTCAGTTCCCAGAATCCACCGGGCACGGCAACGGCGCCGTGTCACGGGACTCGTATGATCACGTCATGAGTCCTCTCAACGTGGAAATCGGGTCCCTGCAAGGGGGACCGGCCGACCTGGCGCAGTACCAGGGGAAGGCCGTGCTGGTGGTGAACGTCGCCTCCAAGTGCGGTCTCACTCCGCAGTACGCCGGGCTCGAACGCCTCCAGGAGACCTACGCGACGCGTGGGTTCACCGTCCTCGGCGTCCCTTGCAACCAGTTCCTCGGCCAGGAGCCCGGCTCCGCCGAGGAGATCGCCGCGTTCTGCTCGGCCGCCTACGGGGTCTCCTTCCCGTTGACCGAGAAGGTCGAGGTGAACGGTCCTGATCGGCATCCCCTCTATCAGGCGCTGGTCGGCACCGCCGACGCGACGGGCCACTCCGGCGACGTCCGGTGGAACTTCGAGAAGTTCCTGATCGCTCCGGACGGTTCGGTGCAGCGGTTCTCCCCGCAGACCGAGCCGGACGACGACACCCTGGTCGGCGCCATCGAGAAGGTCCTGCCCGCCTGACGGCCCCTTAAAGACCCCCCGGGTGTTGCCGCCGTCACATGATCGGTCTAGGTTCCCTTGCCATGAGCTGGACGACTGCGGACATTTCCGATCAGCACGGCAGGCGCGTGATCGTCACCGGTGCCAACAGCGGCATCGGCTTCCATACGGCTCTGTCGTTCGCGCGGGCCGGGGCCGAGGTGGTCCTGGCCTGCCGGAGCGCTGAGCGGGGCGAGGCGGCGCTCGGCCGGATCAAGGAAGCCGTCCCCGGCTCCGCGGTCGTGCTGGCCTCCCTCGATCTGGGCTCGCTGGACTCGGTCCGCGCCTTCGCGGCCGCGCAGGCGAAGACCCCCCTCGACCTGCTGATCAACAACGCCGGGGTGATGGCGCTGCCGCGCTCGACCACCGCGGACGGGTTCGAAACCCAGTTCGGCACCAACCACCTCGGCCACTTCGCGCTGACCGGGCTGCTGCTGCCCGCACTGCTGGAGCGCCCGGGGTCCAGGGTCGTGACGGTCGCGAGCTTCGCCTCGTTCTGGGGGCGGATCCGGCTCGACGATCTCCACCGCGAGCGGAAGTACAACAAGTGGGCCGCCTACGGTCAGGCCAAGCTCGCCAATCTGCTGTTCGCCAAGGAGCTCGGCCGCCGGGTTCCCGAGGTGGTGAGCGCCGCCGCGCATCCCGGGTACGCCCGCACCGCGCTGATGGCCAACTCCGCGGGCCAGAGCGGCAGCCGGTTCGAGGCGATCAACTACGCGATCGGCGGAGCGCTGTTCGCCCAGTCCGAGGAGGCCGGCGCCCTGCCGACCCTGCGGGCGGCGCTCGACCCGGCCGTCCGCAGCGGCGAGATCTACGGCCCGCGCCTGGTCCTGCGGGGCGCGCCCGTCAAGGGCTTCCTCAGCCCGCGCGGCGACGACCAGCGGACGGCCGCCCGGCTCTGGGCGGAATCGGAGAAACTTACCGGAGTCAGCTACGGCTGAACGAATCGCCATCCGTCCCGGGGATCACGCAACGAACCAACGGTCGTGTGCATGATCGGCGCATTCCCTCGCTGACCTGGTCTTTCTAGCATTTCCCGCATGACCTCCTCCGTTCTCGAGCCCGCCGTCGCGCTCACCTCGACCCGCCGGCACTACCTGATGTGCCGCCCGTCGCATTTCGCCGTCACCTACGCGATCAACCCGTGGATGGACCCCGAGGCCGGGGCCAGCGCGGAGCAGGCCGTCGCCCAGTGGGAGGCGCTCCGCCAGGCGTACATCGGGCTCGGCCACGAGGTCAGCCTGATCGAGCCGGAGCCGGGACTGCCCGACATGGTGTTCGCCGCCAACGGCGCGACCGTCGTCCAGGGCCGTGTCTACGGCGCGTCGTTCGCGTTCGAGGAGCGCAAGCCCGAAGGCCCCGCCTACGAGGCCTGGTTCCGCGCCAACGGCTTCGCCGACGTGATGACCCCGACCTTCACCAACGAGGGCGAAGGCGACTTCCTCACCCTCGAGCACGTGATCCTCGCCGGGACGGGCTTCCGCACCAGCATCGACGCCCACAAGGAGGCGCAGGAGTTCCTGGGCCTGCCGGTCGTCACCCTCCAGCTCGTCGACCCGCGCTTCTACCACCTCGACACCGCGCTGTTCGACCTCGGCAACGGCAACGTCTGCTACTACCCGGGCGCGTTCTCCGAGGGCAGCCTGCGCGTGCTCGGCAACATGTTCCCCGACGCCGTCCTGGCCACCGAGGCCGACGCGGTCGTCCTCGGCCTCAACGCCGTCTGCGACGGCGCCAACGTCGTGATCAACGCGGAGGCCGTCGACCTGATCGCGGCGCTGCGCGAGCGCGGCTACACCGTGCTCCCGGTCGACCTGACCGAGCTGCGCAAGGCCGGCGGCGGCCCCAAGTGCTGCACGCTGGAGATCCGCAACTAGTCCACCGCACGGACGCGCCCGTCCTCGATCCCGACGATGTGATCGACCAGGTCAAGGGCGCGTTCGTCGTGGGTCGCGACGAGCACGGCCGCGTCTTCGGCGCGGGCGTGCCGTCGCAGCAGCTCCATCACGGCACGGCCGCGTTCGCGGTCGAGGGCCGCGGTCGGCTCGTCCGCCAGCAGCACCTTCGCGCCGGTGTACAGCGCCTGCGCCACACAGACCCGCTGACGCTCCCCGCCCGAAAGCTCCGACGGGTAGCGGCCGGCCTTCCCGGCGAGGTCGACGGCCGCCAGCAGCTCGTCGGCGCGCGCCGGATCCGGCGCCTCCCGGGCGACGACGCTCCGCACCAGCAGGTTCTCCCGCGCGGTCAGATAGGGGATCAGTGCCCCGCCCTGCAGGACGAACGCCACGTCGTGCGGTCGCCGCCGATCCCGGTAGAGATCGTTCCCGGCCACCTCCACCCGTCCGGACGACGGCCGCAGCAGCCCGCCCGCGACGGCCAGCAGCGTGGTCTTCCCCGATCCGCTCGGCCCGAGCAGCGCCACCACCTCGCCGGGGCGCAGCGCCAGGTCCACCCCGTGCAGCACCTCGGTCTCCCCGTAGCCGTGCGTGATCTCGATGAGGTCCATGGCCGTTCCGTCCTGCCGTCCGGTCATGCCGACCGGCCGATGGCCAGCAGCGGGTCGATGGTGAGCAGCCGCCGCAGCGACACGGTCGAGGCGGCGAGCGCCAGCGCGGCGAGCAGTCCCGTCGCGGTCAGCAGGTCGGCCGCCCGCAGGGTGAAGACG
>NZ_BAAGZI010000148.1:0-12770 GCF_054778695.1 Actinocorallia lasiicapitis | reverse complement strand
CCTCCCCCACCCTCCACACCACCCTCACCAAACTCCTCACCACCCTCACCACCCAGCCCTCCATCACCGAGCAGCCCACCCCCGCCGAACCACCCAACATCGCGGAAGAGCCCACCGACGCAGAACCGCCCATCGTCACGGAAAGCGCACCTCCCGTCGCGGAGCAGCACACCCCCGAGACGCACCCCGACGATGCGGAAGCACCCGCCTTCGCCGAGCCGCACGCCACTGAGGCGCAGGCCACCGATACGGAAGCACCCGTCGTCACGGAAGACGCGCCTGCCACCGCGGAGCAGCACACCCCCGAGACGCACCCCGCACCCATCGAAGAACCGTTCGTCGCGGAGCAGCCCTCCAGCACAGGGCAGCGCGGCGACACGGAAGCACCCGCCATCGCCGAGCCGCATGCCACTGACGCGCACGCCACCGATACGGAAGCTCCCGTCGTCACGGAAGACGCGCCTGCCGTCGCGGAGCTGCGCATTCCTCAGGTGCGCGACGACGTGGAAGTGCCCGGCGGCACGGATGGGGTGCCTGCCGTCGCGGAGCAGGACGGTCCTGGGGAGCGGTCGGCAGTCGTGGAAGCGTCTGGCGTCACGGGGGAGGTGTCTGGCCTGGTGGGGCAGGGTGCGTCCGGGGGGCGGGCTGCTTTTGTGGGAGTGGCTGGTGGCGTGGGGGCGCGGGGGGATATGGGGGCTTGGGTGGCGGCTTCGGAGTGGGGGGTCAGGAAGAGAGGGCGGGGTAAGGGGGCGGTGGTGTGGGGGTTGGCGGTGGTGGTCGTGTTGGTGGTGGTGAGGAAGATCTGGAACGGGAAGCGGTAGACACCCGGGGCGGGTTCGGGGGCGGAGCGTGAGGTTGCTGTTACGGTCGGCAATCTCAACACTCCGAAAGGTGAGATCGTGGACGTAGTCGAGATCGAACGGGCCGTCGCCCTTGAAGACGGCAACTGGTGGTACCAGGAGCGCCGCGCGATCATCGCCCGTGAGCTGCGCCGGCTGCCGAAGGCCGGGCACGCGCTCGACCTGGGGGCGGCGGGCGGCGGGAACACGCGGGTGCTGCTCGACCACGGGTGGACGGCCGTCGCCACCGACTTCTCGCCCGAAGCCGTCGAACACGCCGTCGCCCGCGGCCTCGACGCCGTCCAGGCCGACGCCCGCGACCTGCCGTTCCCCAGCACGTCGTTCGATTTCGTCCAGTGCCTCGACGTGATGGAGCACATCGTCGAGGACGACCAGGTCGCCTCCGAGATCGCGCGCGTCCTGCGCCCCGGCGGAACCGCCCTCATCTCGGTGCCCGCCGACATGCGGCTGTGGTCGGCGCACGACGAGTCACTCGGCCACGTCCGCCGCTACACGCGCGAAGGACTCGCCTCCGTCCTCACCGGCGCAGGCCTCGTCGTCGACGATCTACGCAGCTGGAACGTCCTGCTGCGCCCCGTCGCCGCCGTCCGCCGCAAGAAGGCCACCGGCTGCGACCTCGAACAGCTCTCCGCCCCGGTCAACGCCGCGCTCCTCGCGATCGTCCGCGCCGAACGCTACCTCCCCCTGGGCAAACTGCCCGGCATCTCACTCTTCGCCCGAGTCCGCCGCCCCCGCTGACCGGCACGCCCGGGAGGACGTCACCCGTCGCGGCGATGTCCTCCCGAGCCCGTCCGGCCCGATGTTCCGCCGCGATCCCCGCCGCCTCAACGGCGCAGGGCCTCCACCGGTTCGATGTGCCCGGCCCGCCAGGCGGGATAGAGACCCGCCAGGACGCCCGTGGCCGCGCCGATGAGCGGAGCGGGCAGCACGGTAAGCGGTTCGAGTACGGGCGTCCAGTCCTGGACGATCGCGGTCGTCACGACGGCGGCGATGCCCAGGCTGGTGCCGATCAACCCGCCGAGGAACCCCAGAGCAGCGGATTCCGTCAGAAACTGGGCGGCGATATGGCGTCGGCGGGCGCCGAGGCTGCGACGCAGCCCGATCTCCCCGGTGCGTTCCAGGACCGCGACAAGGGTCGTGTTGGCTATGCCGACCGCGCCGATGACGAGACAGATCCCGGCCAGAGCGAGGAAGAGGACGCCCACGATCTCGTCCTGAAGAACACGACCCGCGTCCTCGCCGGATCCTGACCCACGGGAAACCGCCCGCCCCCGCCCCGTCAATCACACCCCGCCTCGGTTACCGACCTCGGCCCGCCTGGGTGTCGTTGCGGGAGGGGCACGCCTGCGGGAGGGCGTCGACCCTGGTGCCGATGCCCTCCCGCTGTCAGCTCTCGTAGTGGTAGCGGCACTGTGCGATCAGGATGGCGGCTTCGGTGGCCTTGTAGATCAGCCTCTGCTCGTCATTGATCCGTCGCGACCAGAAGCCATGTTTGAGGGGCTCTGGCTTGCCCAGGCCCTCGTTGCCGCTCCGCGCGACGTCACCGATCAGCATGTTGATCCGCTTCAGCATCTTGCGGTCCTGCTGCTGCCACCACGGCAAGCCCGGGAGGACGTCGCGTTTTGCGCGATGTCCTCCCGGGTGGGACGGGGCTGCTTGTGTGGAGGGGCTAGTTGCCGACTGCGATGGAGAAGGCGGGGCCGCCTACCTGGGTCCAGGTGGTGCCGGACCTGGTCCAGCGCATGACCGCGTCGCGGTTCGGGCTCAGGCCGTAGATCTCTCCGTCGGCCACGGCGAACTGCTCGCCGCGGTTGCCGATCTTGGTCCAGCTGTTCGGGGTGCCGTTGTACTTGAAGATCTCGCCGGTGCTCGGGTTCGTGGCGAACAGGCCCGCCCATCCGGCGTACAGGTTCCCGGCCGAGCCGCCGATCCTGGTCCAGCTCGTCCCGGAGCCGTTCCACTGGAAGACCGCGTTGTGGTCGGGGCTGGTCGCGTACAGCTTGCCGCCGCCGACGACGAACTGGCCGCCGGGGCCGCCGACCTGCGTCCAGCTGTCGGGCGTGCCGTTGTAGCGATAGATGTTGCCGGTGTCGGGGTTGGTCGCGAACAGCCCGCCGTCGCCGCCGATCAGATCGGCGGACCTGCCGCCGACCCTGATCCATGACGTGCCGCCCTGCCACTTGTACACGCCGCTGCCGTCGGAGGAGAGGCCGAAGAGCTGGTCGCCGGCCACAGCGAACCGACGGGCCGGCCCGCCGACCTTCGACCAGCTGTTGGGCGTGCCGTTGTAGCGGAACAGATCGCCGTTGGCCGGGTTGGTGGCGAACAGCCCGGCGCCGCCGGTGATGATGTCGCCCGCCGGACCGCCGACCTTGGTCCAGACGCTGTTGAAGCCCGAGTACATGAAGACGCCGTCCTTGTTCGGCGACTGCGCGAACAGGTGGGTGCCGCCCCGGGCAGGGATGGAACCGTTGAAACGGGCCGGCGCGTAATCCCCGGGCGTCGAGTCGTACGGGTAGGGGATGTGCCGTTTGACGACGTTGCGGTTGCCGGACAGCTCCGTCCCCACGTACGAGCTCTGGTTGGGGCTGTCCCAGTGGTCGAAGATGACCACGTGGCCGTTGTCGCCCGCGTCGTCGTCGAGCAGGACGTCGCCCGGCTGCAGGTCGCCCTTGGAGATCCACCGGGCGGTGCCGGACGGGACGTAGCTGGTGGTGTCCATGCCCGGGGCGCCGAGCCCCCAGGCCATGGAGACGAAGCCGGAGCAGTCGGTGCGGTATCCGTTGTACCTGCCGCCGCCGTTGTAGATGATGCCCTGGCCGAGCCAGGAGTCGGCGCGCGACAGGATCGCGTCCTGGGTGATCGGGGCCACCGCCGCCAACCGCTGCACCTCCGTCGAGGTCGCCTTGTTCCCCTTGAATCCTACGTTGGGTCCCTGGCCGACCGCGGGCTTGGACGGCTGTGCCGAAGCAGCCGGCGACACGGCGATCGGGGCGAGCAGGAGCGTCGCCGTCAGGGCGAAGCCGATCCGCTTGGTGGTGCTCATCGGTCTCCTTGCGTTGGGGTTTCTCGGGCACCGCCAGTCGAACAGACATGATTGTCTTTTTGAAGAGAGACGAGCATCACAGTCCCGGCCGCTTACCTGACTCAGCGGATGTCGATCTTTTCTCCCCCATGTCAGGGACGTGCGGGGCAGGCTCACCGCGCGACCCCCACAGCCGTGTGACATGGGCCACACGAAGGGACGACAACTAGTTGACGACCTTGATCTGGTGGGAGCCGAAGTAGGCGGCGACGGCCCAGGCGATCCAGTCGGGGCGGCCCGGGCGGCTCGGGTGGGGTTCGCCCAGTTTCTGGATGGGGAGGCGGCGGTAGGTGATCGGTTCGCCGGCCGCGACCTGGTGGGTGATGTGCTGCTGCTGGGCGTCCCAGGCCCGGGCGCGGGACGCCATCTCGCGGGCCGTGGACTGAAGGGCGAAACCCCAGCTCACGGCCGCGATCAGGACCACGATCGCGGCGGCCGGACGGGCCAGGGACAGGGCGCGGCCGCGGAGCAGGGCCGCCGACTGGTAGCCGCACCAGAGCAGCGCGAGCAGCCAGAGGAACGCGAAGTTCGCCCAGATCCGGTAGAAGATCCACGCTTGGCCGCCGAACCCGTAGCGGACCCCGCACTGCACCCCCACCGTGACGGCCGCCGCCACCAGCACCGCCCACCAGCACGACGCCACCCGCCGGGAAGGCCGCGCGGCGAGGCCGAGCAGGAGCCCCACCGCGAACACCCCGTAGAACGACGGCCGGGTGAAGTACGCGCCGAGCGCGTGTTCGGACGCGGCCAGCCCGTCCCGGAAGACGTCCGGGGAGAACCCGCTGCCGCGGTTGCGCTGCCGCAGCGCGAGCCCCGGCGTCGACTGCAGGAACGCCATCCCCGCCCCCGCCCCGACGATCAGCGCGAGCCCGAATCCGTCCAGCCGCCGCCGCACCACCTGTCGCGCCACGAGCGCCCCACCGACCGCGAGGCAGGTCACCACCGCGGGTTCGCTGACCGTCGCGATGACCGCCGCTGCCGCCCCCGTCACCCAGAGGCAGGTCCGCTCGCCGCCGCCCAGCCGCCACGCGCACAGCAGCACCAGCACGATCTGCGGCACCACATGGGTGATCACCCCGGCCGCCCAGTACAGGGTCTGGTACGGGAACGGCTGACCCCAGAAGAACGCGAGCGTGACGAGCACCGCCGCCGCCCACGCCCCCCACCGGCTCTCCGCCCCGACGGCGCGCAGCGCGTTCCGCACGAGGAAGTACAGCGCGACCGCCAGCCCCACCACCACGACGGCCGGCAGCAGCCGCATCCCGAGCTCCGGGTCGGCGTAGACGACCCCGGCGATGAGCCCGTTCCCCACCCGCCCGGTCAGCCGCAGATAGAACTCCTCGACGATCCCGGTCACCCCGCCGCGCTGGGCGAAGACCGCCAGCCGGTAGTCGTCGGACGTGGGCCGCACCAGCAGCCCCAGCAAGCACGTCGCGACGAGCAGCGCCATGACCGGAATGGTGAGGAGGATCCTTCGCATCCGCCCATGCTCGGCTCCCGCGAGCAATTTCGGCAATACGACAATTTTCGCCATTCCTACCATTCTCCT
The DNA here is from genome assembly GCF_054778695.1 of Actinocorallia lasiicapitis. Taxonomy (NCBI): domain Bacteria; kingdom Bacillati; phylum Actinomycetota; class Actinomycetes; order Streptosporangiales; family Thermomonosporaceae; genus Actinocorallia; species Actinocorallia lasiicapitis. Next base: position 7,276 of record NZ_BAAGZI010000148.1, on the reverse strand, counting down.
CAGCGTAAATCTTTCTTTGGGTCTCCCCGTCCCTCCTGGTGAGCCCATGGTGAACACTTAGAGTTTGCTGTGGTCACGAGCTGTTGTCGTCCCCCTCCTGAAAGAGGAGTCCCTGTGCTCGATGTCGTGAAAGCGGTTATTCCGGCTGCCCGCCCGGAAATTGGCGAAGCCGAGATAGAAGCGGCGGTCCGGGTACTGCGCAGTGGTTCTGTGGTGCAAGGACCCGAAGTCGCGGCGTTCGAAGCGGAATTCTCCGCATTGGTCGCGGGACGCCACTGCGTCGCCGTCAACTCCGGCACCTCCGCGCTCCATCTGAGCCTGCTGGCCCTGGGCGTCGGCCCCGGCGACGAGGTGATCGTCCCGTCGTTCTCGTTCGCGGCGACCGCGAACGCGGTCCGGCTGGTCGGCGCGGTCCCGGTCTTCGCCGACATCGAACCGGACACCTTCAACCTCGACCCCGAAGCGGTCCGCGCCGCGATCGGCCCGCGCACCACGGCCGTCATCCCCGTCCACCTGTACGGGCATCCGGCCGCGATGGACCGGCTCGTCCCGCTGGCCGCCGCCCACGGGCTCGCGATCGTCGAGGACGCCTGCCAGGCCCACGGCGCGCAGCTCGACGGCACCCCCGTCGGCGCGTTCGGCACCGGCTGCTTCAGCTTCTACCCGACCAAGAACATGCACGCCCTCGAAGGCGGCATGGTCACCACGGACGATCCGGCGCTCGCCAGGACCCTGCGGCTGCTCCGCAACCAGGGCATGGAGCAGCGCTACCAGAACGAGATCGTGGGCGCGAACCTCCGGATGACGGACGTCAGCGCCGCGATCGGCCGGGTCCAGCTCGGCAAGCTCCCCGCCTGGACGTCCCGCCGCCGCGCCAACGCCGGCCACCTCACCGCCGGGATCACCACCGCGACGACCCCGGCCGTCCGGCCGGGCGCCGAGCACGTCTTCCACCAGTACACCGTCCGGCTCCCCGACCGCGACGCCGCCCAGCAACGCCTGACGGAGGCCGGGATCTCCTCGGCCGTCTACTATCCGACGCCGATCCACCGGCTCCCCGCCTTCGCCCTCACCCTCGACCTGCCGGAGACCGAGCGGGCCGCCGCCGAGGCGCTGTCGCTGCCAGTCCACCCCGCCCTGTCGGGCGACGATCTCGACCGGATCGTCACGGCCGTCAACGAGCTGGGGGGCCGGGCATGACGCTGCGCGCGGGCCTGATCGGCCTCGGCTCGATGGGCCGCAACCACGCCAGGGTCCTGTCGAGCCTGGACGGGGTCGACCTGGTCGGCGTCGTCGACCCGGTCGCGGGCGGTGACGCCCTCCCCGACCTCGACTCCCTGCTCAAGCTGGGTATCGACTACGCCGTCGTCGCCTGCCCGACCGCCCTCCACGAGGAGGTCGGCCTGCGGCTCGCCGACGCCGACGTCGCCGCCCTCATCGAGAAGCCCCTGGCCCACTCGGTGGCCGCCGCCACCCGCCTGGTCGCGGCGTTCGAGAGCAAGGGCCTGGTCGCGGGTGTCGGCCACATCGAACGGTTCAACCCGGCCCTGCAGAACATGCGGACCCGGCTGGAGGCGGGCGAGCTCGGCGAGGTGTTCCAGGTCGTCACCCGCCGGCAGGGGCCGTTCCCCCACCGGATCGCGGACGTCGGCGTCGTCAAGGACCTCGCCACCCACGACATCGACCTGACGAGCTGGGTGACCGGCCAGGAGTACACCTCGATCTCCGCCAGGACTATCTCGCGCAGCGGCCGCGAACACGAGGACATGGTCGCCGTGGTCGGGCAGCTGTCGAACGGCGCGATGGTCAACCATCTCGTCAACTGGCTGAGCCCGCTCAAGGAACGCTCGACCGTGGTCACCGGCGATCTGGGCTGCCTGGTCGCCGACACCCTCACCGCCGACCTGACGTTCTACGCCAACGGCGCCAGGAACACCGAGTGGGAGGCGCTGCGCGCGTTCCGCGGGGTCAGCGAAGGCGACGTGGTCCGTTACGCGCTCGCCAAACGCGAACCCCTGCTCATCGAGCACGAACGGTTCCGGGACGCCGTCCTCGGCCGCCCGTCGGAGATCGTCACGCTGCGGCAGGGGCTCCGCACCGTCCAGGTGTCGGCGGCCGTCCTGGATTCCGCGGAAGCCGGTTCCACCGTTTCCATCCCGTCGGCGCGAATCAGCGCCTGACCTCGCTGGAGTGCCTTTCCCATGACCTCATCCAACCGCCCGCGCCTCGCCGTGATCGTCGCGAACGGCATCACCGGCGACTCACGGGTCCAGAAGTCGGCGCTGGCCGCCGCCAGGGACGGCTGGGACGTCACCCTGATCGGCCGTTCGCCCACGGACTACCAGACCCACTCCTCGATGGGCGCCGTCGAGATCATCCGGGTGCCGGTCCAGCGGCGGATGCGCACCCGGGCGGCGCGGTCGAAGACCACGACGAGCCTGCGGTCGCTGGTCGCCAAGACCACGGCCGCCGAGCTGGCCGAGTACGAGAGCGCGCACCGGGCGTGGGTGCGTGAGCAGTCCGCCCGGATCGGCTGGACTTACAGCGGTTCCCAGGTGCAGGCGCTGGACCGGGTCGCGCGCCGCGCCTGGATCAAGGTGCGCGGCAAGGCGCACGCGTCGGTGGTCAGCCTGTCGCGCAAGGAACTGCGGAAGGCGAAGGCGGAACGGCGGCCGTCCGGCGACTGGCGGGAGGACTGGCCCGAACTACTCGACCTGGAGCTGGCCTTCGGCCCCGTCATCGAGAAGCTGGCGCCCGATCTGATCCACGCCAACGACATCACGATGATCGGGGTGGCGGCGCATTCGGCGGCACGGCTGCGCGCCCGCGGCCGCTCCTGCGCCTGGATCTACGACGCCCACGAGTACGTGCGCGGTGTCGACTGGCCGACCCCGATGCACACCTCGGCCTATATCGGGGTGGAGAACGAGTTCATCGGACGGGCCGACGCGGTCGTCACCGTCTCCCCCGAGATCGCCGAACTGATCCGGGACGATCACCGGCTGCCGGGGCTGCCGCTGGTGGTCAGGAACACGCCGATCCGGTCGTCGATCGGGGCGAGCGAGGTGTCGGTGCGGGCCGCCGCCGGGGTCGCCGAGGACGTCCCGCTGCTGGTCTACTCGGGCTGGATGGCCAGGGAGCGCGGGGTGGGGACTGCCGTCGCGGCGCTGACCGAGCTGCCGGAGGTCCATCTGGCGCTGGTGTCCGGGTTCGCCAACAAGGTCCTCGACGAGCTGCTGATCTACGCGAAGCAGCTCGGGGTGGACGAGCGGATCCATGTCGTCCCCTATGTCCCGCAGCACGCGGTGCCCGACTACCTTTCGTCGGCGGACATCGGGCTGATCTGCTCGCAGCGGACCATGAACTACGAGATCTCGCTGCCGACCAAGCTCGCCGAGTACCTGCACGCGGGGCTGCCGCTGGTCACCAGCGACGTCCGGACCGTGAAGGCTTATGTGGAGGGCAACGGGGTCGGGGTGACGTTCACGGCCGACGATCCGGTCGCGTTCGCCAAGGCCGTCCGGGAGGCCCTGGACTCCCGTGCCGAGCTGGCCGCGAACATCACCGAGCCGCTGCTCGCCGAGCTGTCCTGGGAGCAGCAGTCCGGTGGGCTGCTCGAGCTGTACCGCGAGCTTTCCGCGCGGACCCCGGAGGAGACCCGCGAGGAGCTCGGCTGGGAGATCGACGAGGTCGCCTGGCGGGGCAGGGCCGAACGGTCCAAGCACGGCTGGGTGCAGCTCAGCGCGACCCCCGTCCGGCTCGGGCTGGCGCCCGCCAACTACGCGGGCCAGCTCGGCTCGTTCGCCAAGGCCGTCACCGACGCCAGGCCGGACGTGTCGGCGGAAGTGCTGATGGTGAAGCGGTCGGGTTCGTTCGGCTATCCGGCCGACTTCTACCTCAACCCCGCGCACCTCAAGAACCCGGCCCGCCACCCCCAGCAGGTCGCGCGGGTCGTCGACCGGTACACCCATCTGATCGCCGACGCGTTCCAGCCGGTCTTCGGCACCCTCAACGGCGACTCCATCGCCGACGACCTGCCGATGCTCGACGCCGCCGGGATCAAGGTCGCGCTGCTCGCGCACGGTTCGGAGATCCGGCATCCGCAGCGGCATCTGGCGAGCTCGCCGCACTCCCACTACCGCAACGCGCCGCCCGGCGAACTGGCGGTCCTCACCGCGATCGCCGAACGGAACCAGCGGATCGCCCGCGAGTCGGGGCTGCCCGTCTTCGTCACCACACCCGACCTGCTCGACGATCTCCCGGACGCCGTGTGGGCACCGCTCGTCGTGGACGTCGACCATTGGGCGTGCGACCGGCCCGTCATGGAGCGGGCCCGGCCGATCGTGCTGCACGCCCCGTCACGGCGGTGGACCAAGGGCACCGATCTGGCCCTGCCGATCCTGTCGGAGCTGCACGAACGCGGCCGGATCGAGCTGCGGCTCGCCGAGAAGGAGTCGCGCAAGCGGATGCGGGAGCTGATCTGGGACGCCGACATCCTCGTCGACCAGTTCGGGGTCGGCGCGTACGGGGTGCTGGCGTGTGAGGGGATGGCGGCGGGCAAACCTGTCATCGCCCGGATCACCGACGAGGTGCGGCGGGTCGTCGATCTGCCGCTGCCGGTGGTCGACGCCACCATCGACACGCTCCGCGAGGCCGTCCTGCGGCTGGTCGACGACCGGGAGGGCACCGCCGCGATCGGCGCCCGCTCCCTGGAGTACGTGCGAACCGTCCATGACGGCCGTCGCACCGCCGAAGTCCTCGGCACGTTCCTCACCTGAGAACCGGAAGGGGGGTGGCCGCCCGGCCACCCCCCTTCCGTGTTTCAGCGCTCCATGTTTCAGCGCTCCATAGCCCCGATGACGCGCTCCCCCGCTTTGCCGTCCCCGAACGGCATCGCCCGGACGCCGTCCGGCGCCGCCCGCACCACCAGCTCGGCGAGGGACGCCGCACGCGGCTTCGGGACGAGCGTGTTCCAGCCGTCGACCATGGTCTCGGGCCATTCGGTCTCGGTCCGCAGCGTCGTGCAGGTGCGGCCCAGCAGGAACGCCTCCTTCTGCAGCCCGCCCGAGTCGGTGACCACCCCGCACGACCCGTGGACGGCCGCGACCATCTCCGCGTACGGCAGCGGCCGGCCGATCCGTACCGCGCCCCGCTCCAGCTTCACCCCCAGCTCGCCGGCGCGCGCCAGCAGCCGTGGATGGGCGAGCAGCGCCACCGGCACCGGCAGGTCGGCCAGCGCGTCCGCGATCTGCGTGAGCCGGTCGGGGTCGTCGGTGTTCTCGGCCCGGTGCACCGTCGCGACCAGGTAGGGCCCGGACGGGTCGACCGGCAGCGGGACGGGCCTCGGATCAGCCAGCACCGCGTCCCTGACGGCCAGGCAGACGTCCACCATCACATCCCCGACCAGCACCGACCGTCCCGCCAGCCCCTCACCCGCCAGATGCCGCATCGCGCCCTCGGTCGGCGCGAGCAGCAGGTCGGCGGCGTGGTCGGTGAGGATCCGGTTGTGCTCCTCGGGCATCGCCCGGTTGAACGAGCGGAGCCCCGCCTCCAGATGCGCGACGGGCAGATGCTGTTTCACCGCGCAGACGGCCCCGGCGAGTGTGCTGTTGGTGTCGCCGTAGACGAGCACCCAGTCGGGCCGCACCGCCTCGAGCACCGGGTCCAGCGCCGACATGATCGCGCCGGTCTGCTGCCCGTGGCTGCCGGAGCCGATCCCGAGATGGAAGTCGGGGTCGGGGATGGCGAGGCCGGAGAAGAAGACGTCCGACAGGTCGGCGTCGTAGTGCTGGCCGGTGTGCACGATGACGTGCTCGTGGTCCGTCCGGCCCATGGCCGCCGCGACCGCGCCGAGCTTCACGAGCTGCGGCCGAGCCCCCACCACGCTGAGCACCTTCAAGGCCACCATCTCCAGGACTAGTAGTCGGCTTTCGCTCGCAAAGGGTAGTGGAAAGCGATCGCATTCCGTTGCGCATCGGGTGCGGAGCGTGAGATAGCATCGCGGAAGCGCGAGGCCGACTCAGGCCCAGACGAGCGGGCGGATGAGATGCGGGCGGATGAGATGACTGCACCCGACGTGACCGTGGTGGTCTCGGTGTACAACACGTTGCCGTATCTCGAGGACTGTCTGGATTCGCTGCTCACGCAGTCGATCGGGCCGGGCCGGATGGAGATCGTGGCCGTCGACGACGGATCGACCGACGGCAGCGGCGAACTGCTGGACCGCACCGCCGACAAGTACCCCGACGTGCTGACCGTCGTCCACCAGGAGAACTCCGGCGGGCCCGCCGCGCCCAGCAACCGGGCGCTGGACCTGGCGCGCGGCCGGTACGTGTTCTTCGTCGGCGCGGACGACCGGCTCGGCCCCGAGGCGCTGGAGCGGATGGTGCGCCTGGCCGACGAGCGGGACGCCGACGTCGTCGCCGGACGGGTCATCGGGGTGAACGACCGGTACGTCCACCAGACCCTGTTCGACTGCGGCCGCGAAGAGGTCGGGCTGGCGGCGTCGCCGCTGGCGTGGTCGCTGGCGAACACCAAGCTGTTCCGGCGCGAGTTCGTCGAACGGCACGGGCTGCGTTTCCCCGAGGACCTGCCGGTCGGCAGCGACCAGCCGTTCACGATCGAGGCGTGCTTCCGGGCGGGCCGGGTCAGCGTGCTGTCCGACTACACCTGCTACTACGCGGTCCGCCGGGTCGACGCCGGCAACATGACCTACCAGGTCAGCCCGGTGCTGCTGCTGGACTGCACCGAACGGCTGCTGGACTTCACCGCCGCCCTGATCCCGCCGAGCGTGGAGCTGGAGTCGATCCGGCTGCGGCACTTCAGCTGGGAGGTCGCGAAGGTCTTCCGGCACGGGTTCCTCGAACTCGACCAGGCCACCCAGGAGCAGGTCTGCGCGCGGACCGCGGCCCTGATGGAACGGCATCTCACCCCCGAGACCAGGGCGAAGATCAAGCCGCTGCGACGGCTCCGGCTCACCCTCGCCGAGCAGGGCGACGTGGCGGCGCTCGTCGCCGCGATCCGGGCCGAGGCCACCGGCGCCCCGCCCCGCCAGGTGCTCTCCGACGGCCGGGTGCTGGCCGTCCCGGCGTTCGTGGGGGCGATCCGTCCGGACCTGCCGGAATCCTGCTTCACCCTGCCGGGCGCGACCCACCGGCACATCGCGCAGCGGATCGCGCCGCCGAACGTCGAGTTCGCGCCCCGCGCGCTGGCCCTGACCGTCGCCGTCGACCTGGTCGGCGACCGGGACGGCCGCAGCCCCGCCTCCCTGGCCGAC
>NZ_BAAGZI010000147.1:0-13000 GCF_054778695.1 Actinocorallia lasiicapitis | reverse complement strand
ACGTCTTGATGATCCGCGGCCGAGTGACCACGCCCTCCGCCACCGCCGAGGTGGAGGAGGAAGCGAGCAGAACCGCCGCAACAGCGGCCCCAACGGTGAGCGCCTTCATGGGCAGGACCGTAGCACTCGGTCCGACATAAGTGGATCTTGTGGGAGATCATCATTGATGCCTATTGTTCACCCCTGTGCCTCCTAAAGATCATTTGAGAAGGGCTGTGTCGGCGGCGGCCTCGGTCGTACTGACGCTCGCCACCTGCTGGGCCGTGCTGACGGTCCACAGCTCCCCGGCGCTCGCCTGGGCCAACGGTTTCGTCGGGGCGGACCAGAGCCCTCATCAACGGGACCCTAAGGACGAGTTCAACTACCTCCGAGTCTTCAGCTCCAGCGGGAACGAGTCCTGGAGCCTGCAGCTCGGCAACGACAGGGGGAGCTTTACGAACGTCAACGAGGTCAAGCCCCGCATCTACAGGAACGAGAAGGTCTTCCTGGTCACGGCCTCCGGTGGAGCCGCCAGGATCTTCCGGGTCGGGCCGAAGTCGTTCTACGCATGGAACCCGGGCATCTCGGGCAGTACCAATCCGCACTCCATGGAGGTACTGCCAGGCAATGTGCTCGCGGTGGCCGCGACCAAGGAAAACAAGATCCACTTCTATGGCTACGAGGACGGGAAGTCGAAGACCAGACCTTCCAGCAGCATCAGCCTCAAGGACGTCCACGGCCTTCAGTGGCATCCGAAGTCCAAGAAGTTGTGGGCCATCGGCGAGGGCTCCAAGGCGCTGATCTCGATCACGGTCGAGGGGACGAAGAACCCTAAGGGCACGGTCAAGTCGAAGGCGGACGTCACCGGCAAGGGACATGATCTGGCGACCCGGTTCGGGTACCCCGACGAACTACTGGCCTCGGCCACCTACAACGCCTACCGCGTCAAGGGGGGCAAGCTCGTCCGCGTGATCCCGTCGATGTCGATCAAGTCCGTGAAGGCGATAGGCAACTTCCGGGGACCGACCTGGCTGACTGCCATGACCATCGCGCCCGACGACGTCGGCGCGGACGCCGCCCAGATCCGCTGGGCCGAGAGCGGCGAATGGTACGGCTGGGCCGGGATCAGCAACCGCACGAACAAGTTCTACAAGATCCGCCCTTACTACGACGGCAACTACAACTACAACTAGGCCTCCCGGAGTCATCGTGTCACGCATGTCCCGCAGAGGCCCCGTCCCGCGGAGGTCCGTCCAGACGGCCACCGCGGCGGCGATCGCCCTGCTCCTTCTGCTCGCCACCTTCATCACGCTGCGCGGCAGTGCCAGCGCCGACGCGGCTGGCGCGGCACCTGGCCAGCTCCAGACGACGCGCGTCCAACTCGTGAACGGCCTGCTCATCCAGGCCAACGCCACCGAGACCGTGACGGTCACCGGGGTCGGTGGGCTCCCTGCCGAACACCTTGAATCGGTCCTGCTCAACGTCCAGGCGAAGGGCAACTGGTTCAACAACGGCGAGCTGCGGATCTATCCGTCGGACGCCGCCGAGCACGCCGCCACGTCGGCGGCCTACAACCCGAACAACTACTCCAGTACGAGCCTCGTCACCCGGATCGGGACCGACGGAAAGATCAAGGTCACCAACCGCGGCGGCAACGTGGTCCGGATCAATCTGGACGTCCACGGCTTCACCAGGGATGACGCCGCTGTGGTCGGCGGCACGTTCGTGCCCCTCAACCCATCACGCGTCCTGTCGAACCAGAGCATCGCTCCGGGCGGTAACTTCGAGCTCCACCCGCTCGGCCAGGGCGGCGTTCCCGCGACCGACGTCCAGGCGGTCGCCGTGACGTTGACGACCAAGAGCCCCGCCGACAGCGGAACCCTGCGGATGTACGCGGGCGGCGACGGTTACCCGAGCGACGCTGATATCGACTACCTCCCGAACACCTTCTCCACGGTGCACACCGTCGTGAAGGTCGGCACGGGCGGTGTCGTCAACATCCACAACTTGAGCTTCGGTGCGACGGCAGTCTGGGTCGACGTGCATGGCTACTACGCGGTCAATCCGGCCGCGGCCAACCGCGGCGTGCTCCGCCCGGTCTCCCAGTCCCGGATCTACACGAACGTGTCGATTCCGGCGAACGGCTCCTACCAGTTCGCACCGCTGGGCAAGGGCGGCCTGCCCACCTCGGCGGCGACCAGTGCGGTCATGCTGGGCCTCACCGCCTCCAGCACCGTCGGCGGCATCCTGCGGGTCGTACCGAACGGGGTTGTTCCGGGCGTCAACCAGACGGTGTCGTACCTCGCGAACAAGCCTACGACGTCCTCTGTGACCGTCCGGCCCGGCACCGACGGCAAGGTCACCATCGCCAATGCCTCGACCGGCGCGGTCACCGTGTCGATCGACGCGATGGCCTACTACGGCGTCGCCCCGTCCGCTCCGGTGCTGTCGGCGTCCCCGCTGGCGTCCGACGGCGACGCGATGAGCGTCCTGGCCAGCACCACTCCCACCATTACCGCCAAGAGTACCGATCCTGACGGCGGCGACCTCGCCTACACCTTCGAGATCGCACTCGAGGGCACCACGACCGCGATCGCCACAGGCACGGCTACCGCCGCGGCTGGGCAGAACGCCTCCTGGACGGTTCCGGCCGACGTGCTCCGCAGCCCCGGCACTTACCTGTTCCGAGCCAAGGCCACCGATGCCAGCGGTGCCTCGGCCTACGGTTTCTGGGTGCGGTTCGCCGTGGATGCCACGGTCACTCCGGCCGAGTTGGACGTCAGCGTGGCCGATCCGACGAGCCTGGTGCTCTCCGGCGTCGTCAGCCGGGCATCGGACCGAGACATCGAGGCTCGGTTCTACATGTTCGACAACGCGGGTAGCGCGGTCGGCGCTTCTCCACTGGGCGTAACCACGGCGGCCGGCGGCACCCGTGCGGGACTGCGCGTGGACCCGGCGTTGCTGACCGCCGGCCAGACCTACAAGTGGCAGCTGGAGGCCTGCGCCGAAGGGGTCTGCGCGCCCCGTTCCGAACTGCAGACGTTCGTCGCTCCCGGGCAGGGCCCGCAGACGCAGACGCAGACACTGGTGATCGGCGCGGCACAGATTCCCGCAGCATCGGCCGTCGTCGGTGCGACCGCGTGCGCGGCCGCACCGTGCGTGCTCACCGCTGGCGCCAACGTGGCCCTGGGCGGCGTGGACGATGCGGAGTCGGTCTCCCGGCTGAAGTTTGACCTTTCGGCGATCCCGGCCGGAGCGAAGGTGAAGTCGGCGGTCCTGTCGCTCGGCACCCCGTCGTGCGGCCAGTCCTGCGGCGCGGACCGCAAGGTCGGGCTGTACGATCTGATCCACGATTTCCCGGCTTCTCCTACCGGTCTCGACGTGCTGCAGGGCCTCTCGACAGAGCCGATCACCTCGGGGCCCGCCGCCCCGTCCTCGATCGACATGACGTCGCTGGTCTCCTCTTCGAGCGCGCTCGCCGCCCTCGGGCTGGCAGTGCGGGCCACACCGGGCACGGCATTCGGCTATCCGGCGAGCGGGGTCACGCTGACGGTCACCTACGACCCGGCTGGGCTGCCCGCGCAACTCAGCGCGGTCGAGGCCCGTCCCGGGGACGGCGGCCTACTAGCAACCTGGAGCCCACCCACGGACCTGGGCGCCGACACCGTCGGCACGGGCTTCGACGTCGAGGTGCTGAACGGCTCGGGCTCCGTGGTGGCGCAGAACACCACGGAGGATCTGAGCATGATCTTCCCCGGGCTCACCAACGATGGCCAGTACAGCGTACGGGTCCGGGCGAAGACGGAGTTCGGCGTCGGCCCCTGGGTGCAGTCTGCCGTCGTGACGCCCAAGGTCGTCCCCGGTGGGGCGCAGCAGTTCGTCACCGCGGTCGAGCAGTTCACTACGGCCCGCCAGGGTGTGGTGGACGGCACTTTCCCGGACCTGGCGGCGGCGCTCGCCGCGAGCCCGCTGGGATCGTTGTTCAAGGATGCGCTGAACGTGGCTGCCGACGGTCTCCTCGCCGAGAAGCAGGACCTGTCCGACAGCGGGGTCACTCGCGTCGACTCGTCCTTCTCGCTCGGCGGCAGTCTGGTCACCTACGACCAGAACGCCGGGACGGTCACGGTCCGCATAGAGCTCACCACGACCACGACCGACGAGGTCGTGCTGCTCGATCCCGACGAGCAGCAGACCGGACCAGCCACGGAGACGCAGACCGTGGACTACGTGTTCAAGGTCGGCGCGGCGGCCGCTCCCTCGGGCGCGTTCGGGCCAACGGTCCAGTCGGCGACCTCAGTCACACCGGTCCTGGCCGTCTTCCAGGACGGTGACGACGTGGACGCACTCGACGACGCGACTTCGTTCGCCGGAGAGCAGCAGGACGTCGACCAGGGCGCGGGGCTGCTCACCGAATAGCAGCTTCGAACGACGGCGAGAGGCCGGTCCAGGGAACTCAGATCCGCGGACCGGCCTCTCGTGTCGTGCAATGTCAGCGGCGCACGACCAACTCGTCCAGTGCCTCGCCCTACTCCGAGAGCGGCGGCACCGCCAGCACATGCGCTATCCGCTCAGCCGCCCGCATGACTTCCACCGCAGGGCACAGCGGCTCCAATTCCGGCGGAGCGCCACGGATCGCGCCGGACCAAGCCCAGAACCACCACAGTTCTCCCGATGTCCGCCGCTGGCAGCGCACTTCCTGGTTGAGGCCGGGATGCAGCGCCTTCCCCGCACGTGTCACCCCCTCCGGCTCACGGACGTTCCGTGCGATCAACGCCATCCCGTCCACGGCGACCACGAGGCCCGCCGCCCGCAGCCTCTCAGCGAGCATCCCCAGCAGGGTTTCGATCACTTCAGGGACTCTCTCGTCCGCCACAGCCATCACGCAATCCGTTCGTCCAGGACCTTCGCGCGCTGGATCTGCTGGCGAAGCTGGCGCTCGAGGTCCGCGACGCTCTGCGTGTAGCCCATCGGCAGCGTGACGCAGAGACCGGCGTCCTCCTCGGCCCGGCTCAGGGGGCGGCGCCGGGTGCACATCAGGTCCCCAGGCTCGCCGTCGCTGCGGCGTCCACGCTTGAACTTCCATTCGTCGCCGAACTCGGCGATCAGCTGTGCTTCGACGATCTGCTCATCGGATTCGGACATCAGAACCAACTTCTCGCGTACGGCCTGCGAGGGCGCGTATCCGTTTCTGTTGTTACTGATGTTCACCGGCTGCAACGTTCACGGGTGACACAGCCTGTGTCAGTTCAGAGTGCTCGCGACCATTCAACGAACCCGAGGAGCTGTTCGGCCGGCGCGAGGTGGAGGCGCAGCAGCGTCGCGAGCGTCTCCTTGACGTGTGGGTGCTCCCTTACGTGCTGGGGAGCGATCTTCCGTGCTGCTTGGAGCGAGGCAAGGGACTCGTCACGCTGGCCGAGCCAGAGCTGAGCGCGAGCGAGATCGATGAAAAAGTGGGAACGGCGCTCTGACGGCAATGTGGCTGGAGGTGCCCAGTCTGCGGCGGCATGGACGGCTCTGGCGCCGTCGCCGAGCTCGACGGCGAGGGCGACCTCATGTATCCGGACGGAGGCTGGTCCGAAGGCGGTTCCTCCGTAGACACCCTCACGCAAGCCCTCCGCGAGGCGACGGGCCTCGGCCATGTGTTCCAGCGCGAGATCGGGATCATGCTGGAGCCTCGCGGCGACGACGGCCGCGCGCATGTGGAGAGCGCCGAGCGCCGCCGAACCGCCCTCGACGCCGTCCGGCGGCGCGGCGGAGATCGCCCGTTCCAGAGCCCGCAGCCCCGGCGCGAGGTTCTTGTTCGCGAAGAACGTCTCGGTCCTGACGTAGGCCACCGTCGAGGCGAGAACGGGATCGCCAACACATTCCGAAGTCCAGCGCATCAGCTCGATGATCCGCCCGGAGAGATCGTGGTAGCCGAACTTGTAGGCCACCGCGTCGGCGGAGCGGAACGCGCTGATGAGGAGGTGGGCGAGTTCGGTTCGATCGTCGGGGGCGCTCGTCAGCGTTGCCCGGGAGAGTTCGACCACGAGTTCGGGGATGGATTCCGCGAGGGCAGAGTACTGCGCGGACAGCCTTCGCTTCGCAGCCGTGGCGACGGCGTCCTGAAGATCGGGGAGACGTCGGACGGGGCCGTCTTCGGGAGCGTCATGGCAGTCGATCGCGGCGCGAATCCGGGGCATGGCCGCGTGGACTCTGCTGTCGGTCGCACGACGACTCCCGGTCAGACGTTCGGGCTCGACGTCTAGGGCATCCGCCAGAGCGAAGACCATCTGATCGGTGGGGTTCCGCTGTCCTTGCTCGAACTTGCGCAGGGAACTCAGCGAGATGTGGGCGGCGTCGGCGAGCGTGGCCTGCGACAGCCGGCGTGCCTTGCGCAACCCCGCGATGCGTTCGCCTACGTGGTGGGAGGACATCGGGCACTCCGATCGTGAATCATCTCGGAATGTACTCCTTCGGTCACTCCCTGAAAGCCGAGTTACGAAGTTGAGGCGAGCAGCGGAACGAGATCGAGGAGACTCTCGATGCGGTAGTCGGCCCTGGTGTCCGGATCGTCGGCCCACAGGTATCCCCAGGGGCCGCGACGGATGAGCGCGGTCCGCAAGCCGAGCCGCGCCGCCGCGAGGTCGTTCTGCTTGTGGTCGCCGACGTAGAGGATCTCCTCAGCGGGAAACCCGGACCACTCGACGACCTTGGCGAAGAACTCCGGTTCGGGCTTCGCAACGCCCCACTCGCCAGAGGTGGCCATCGCGTCGATCGGTAGCTCGAATCCTCTGAGGATCTCCGCCGCACGGGCCGTCTGGTTCCCCGCGACGCCGACCCAGAATCCCCGTTCACGTAGGGCGGTGAGCGCGGGGCGAGCATCCGGGTAGAGGTCCTTCTCGTCGTAGGCTTCAGGGGAACCCTCGGCCTCACGCTGCTGCCGCGCCTGCGCGACGTCCAACCCTGGCCGTACAAGTCGGAGAGCATCGGCGTTGTCCCTGCCGAGCGCCGTTACCGCGCCCACGAGCGCCGACAGGGTATGCGGCGGAACCCTGAGCCAGCTCGCCCAGGCCGCCCACTCACGGGTGTCATCGAGCAGCGTCTCACCGACATCGAACACCACGGCCCTGATCATGAGGCCATCACGGAGTCACACTGACCGGCCAACACGTTCAACTCATCCTTACTGTCAGTCGAGGCGGGTGAGGTTGGAGATGTGGAGGATGGCGGTGCCGGATTCGTCGGAGGCGGCTAGGTCGATGTCGGCGGTGAGGAACCAGTCGTGGTTGCCTTCGGGGTCGTGGAGGGTTTGGCGGGCGTGCCAGACGCCTGGCTCCTCGGTGATCTGGAGGAGTTTCGGGCCACGGGCGTCGGGGTCGGTGAGGATCTCGGGGTGCTCGTCGTAGTAGTCGAGGAGGGCGTCCTCCCAGTCGTCGCGGGACCAGCCGGTGTCGAGATCGGCGAGAAGGTCGTAGCGGCGGAGGGCGGCCAGCTCGACATGGCGGAACATGGCGTTGCGGACCAGGACACGGAACGCGCGGACGTTCGCCGTGACGGCCGTCGTGCGCTCCTCGATGGCCTTGTCCGGATCGTCGGTGGGGTTGGCGAGCTGCTCCCACTCGTCGAGCAGCGACGAGTCGACCTGGCGGACGAGCTCGCCCAGCCACTCGATGAGGTCCTGGAGCTCGTCGGTCTTCGCGGAATCCGGGACGGTCTGGGCGAGCGCCTTGTACGCGCCCGCCAGATAGCGGAGCACGATCCCCTCCGACCGGGCCAGCTCGTAGAACTGGACGTACTCGGAGAACGTCATGGCCCGTTCGAACATGTCGCGGACCACGCTCTTCGGGCGGAGCGGATGGTCACCCACCCACGGGTTGCCGCGCGCGTAGATCTCGTAGGCGCCGTCGAGGAGGTCTTCGAGCGGCTTGACGTAGTCGATCTCCTGGAGGAGCTCCATCCGCTCCTCGTATTCGATACCGTCCATCTTCATCTCGGCGACGGCCTCGCCCTTGATCTTGTTGAGCTGGGCGGCGAGGATCTGGCGCGGGTCATCCAGGGTCGCTTCGATGACGGAGACGACGTCGAGCGGGTAGGCGAGGGACTCCCGGTCGAGGAGTTCGAGGGTGGCCAGCGCGAACGTCGACAGCGGCTGATTGAGGGCGAAGTCCTGCTGGAGGTCGACGGTGATCCGCGCCCACCGGCCGTCCTCGTCGGGGACGACGAGCTCCTCGACGATCCCGCCGGCCTTCAGCGACCGGTAGATCGCGATGGCGCGGGAGATGTGACGGCGCTGCGCGGCCCTGTCCTCGTGGTTGTCGGTGAGCAGCTTCTTCATGGCCTGGAACGCGTTGCCCGGCCGGCTGATCACCGCCAGCAGCATGTGGTGGGAGACCTCGAACCGCGACTGCAGCGGCTCGGGATCGGCCGTCTGCAACCGCGTGAAGGTCTCCTCGTCCCAGGAGACGAACCCCTCCGGCGGCTTCTTCTTGACGACCTTGCGGAGCTTCTTGACGTCGTCCCCCGCCTTGAGGACGGCCTTGTGGTTCTCCACGATGTGGTCGGGCGCCTGGCAGACGACGTACCCGACGGTGTCGAAGCCGGCCCGTCCGGCCCGTCCGGCGATCTGGTGGAACTCGCGGGCGCGCAGCCGCCGCACCCTGCGGCCGTCGTACTTGGAGAGCGCGGTGAACAGCACGGTGCGGATCGGCACGTTGACGCCGACGCCGAGCGTGTCCGTCCCGCAGATGATCTTCAGTAGCCCGGCCTGGGCGAGCCGTTCGACCAGCCGCCGGTACTTGGGCAGCATCCCCGCGTGGTGCACGCCGATCCCATGCCTGACCAGCCGTTCCAGGGTCTTGCCGAACTTCGTGGTGAACCGGAACCGGCCGATCAGCGCCGCGATCCGCGCCTTCTCCTCCTTGGAGCAGACGTTGATGCTCATCAGCGACTGGGCGCGTTCGATCGCCGCGACCTGCGTGAAGTGCACGATGTAGATCGGCGCCTTGTTCTCCATCAGCAGATGCTCGATGGTCTCGTGCAGCGGCGTCAGCTTGTAGGAGTACTCCAGCGGCACCGGACGCGTCGCCGACCGCACCACGGCGGTGGGACGGCCGGTGCGCCGCGCCAGATCCTGCTCGAACATGGCGACGTCGCCGAGGGTCGCCGACATCAGCAGGAACTGGGCCTGCGGCATCTCCAGGATCGGGATCTGCCAGGCGACGCCCCGCTCGGGCTCGGCGTAGAAGTGGAACTCGTCCATGACGACGAGCCCGATGTCGGCCCGGTCGCCTTCCTGGAGGGCGATCGCCGACAGCACTTCGGCGGTGCAGCAGATGATCGGCGCGGTCGGGTTGACGGACGCGTCGCCCGTCATCATCCCGACGTTCTCGCTGCCGAACTGCTCGACCAGGTCGAAGAACTTCTCCGACACCAGGGCCTTGATCGGCGCGGTGTAGAAGCTGCACTCGTCACGGGCGAGGGCGGCGAAGTGGGCGCCGGCCGCGACCAGCGACTTCCCCGAGCCGGTGGGGGTCGCCAGGATCACGTTGGCGCCCGTCACCAGCTCCATCAGCGCCTCTTCCTGCGCCGGATAGAGGGCGATCCCCCGATCCTCCGTCCAGGAGGCGAACGCCTCGAACGCCTTGTCGGGGTCGCCGTCCTTCGGAAGCAGATCTGCGAGGTTCACCCTGCCATCCTCTCAGGCCATCCCCTCAGGCAATCCCCTCACGACGACCAGACGGCGCCGACCGCCGCGACCGACGCGGGGGCCTGGGCGAGCCCGGCGGCGAAGGCCGGCTTCCACAGCGAGGGGTCGAGGACGTCGACGCCGAACACCTCGATCGCGGCCCGGTCGGGGCCGACCGTCGCGACCTTCGCCTCGCCGAGCTGGGCGAGTTCACGGGTCAGGACGCCGCGGGGTGTGAGGTGGGCCATCGGCTCGATCACGACGACCCGGTCGGCGCCCGCGGCGAGGTGGGCGTTGGAGATCGAGTGGACGCCACCGTCGATGTACCGGCGGCCGTCGATCTCGACGGGCGGGAACACGCACGGCACGCAGCAGGACGAGGCGACGGCCTGCTCCAGGGGCACGCCGGAGTCCGCGTCCCAGATCTTGAAAGAGCCGTCCTCGGCGTCCACCGCGGTGATCTTCAGGGGGCGGGCGGGCCAGTCGGTGCTGGGCAGCCGGTGGGCGATCTGCGCGAGCCGCTCGCCGTTCCCGGTGACCTCCAGCGCGAGCGCGCCGACCCTGCGCCGCGCCTCCACGGGCGCGAGGTTCTTGTCGTACATGAGGGCGAACGCGGTCAGGACCTTCTCCATGTCGACGACCGCGGCGGCCACGCCCGCCTCGGCCACGGCGACCTTCTCCACCAGGTCCGTCAGATCCGCGCCCTGCGCGACGACCGTGCCGACCACGGAGCCCGCCGAGGTTCCCACGATGAGGTCGGCCGTGGTGAGATCGACCCCTGCGTCCTTCAATCCCGTGATCAGCCCGGCCGCCCAGCCGATGCCCGCCACGCCGCCGCCGCCCAGAACCAGTGCTGTCGTCATGCTGTTCAATCTATTAGCCGCCCAAGCTAGTTAGCCGCCCAAGCTAATTAGATACAGGCCGTCCTGTATGTTCGACGGATGGTCGTGACCCGCCGTACCCAGGAGGAGCGCACCGCCACCACCCGGCGGGCCCTGCTCGACTCCACCGTCGCCTGCCTGGTCGAGTACGGCTATCAGGGCACCACCACCACCCGGGTCGTGGAGCGGGCCGGAGTGTCGCGCGGCGCGCAGGTCCACCACTTCCCCACCAAGAACGACCTGGTCATGGCGGCCGTCCAGCATCTCGCGCAGATGCGCGCCGAAGCGTTCGTGGCCAGCGGGCTGGCCGCGCTCCGCGCCTCCGACGACTGGATCGGCGCCGCCCTCGACCTCGTGTGGGAGGTCCACCAGGGCACCCTGTTCGAGGCGTCGATGGAGCTGTGGATCGCGGCCCGCACCGATCCGGAGCTGCGGGTGCAGGTCGCCGGGTTCGAACGGGCCGTCACCGGGACCTTCGTCGAGCTCTGCCGGACCTTCCTCGGTGACCGCGCCGACGACCGGCAGATCCGCGACGACCTCTACGTGGTGCTGGAGACGGTGCGCGGGCTGCGGCTGCTGGCCTTCATCCACCCCGCCGAGCAGCCCGCCCTGGACCGCCGCTGGGAGCGGTCCAAGACCAGGCTGCGCCGGATGCTCACGACGTGGGCGGCGGAAGCCCGGGCAGCGACGGCGCCGGCTCGGGACTGAACGGCGCCGCCGGGCCCCGTCCGGGATCCACCGTCGTCATCGACGGGCTCACCGTGACCGTCTCGGTGACGGTCGGTGCGGGCGCGGTCGTCGGCGGGGCGATCGGCGCGGTCGAAGGGCCCTGGCCGATCTGGTCGGCGGGCGGCGGAGTGATCACGATGTTGGCGCCGTACTCGCTGATCGTCATGGTGGAGGTGGCGTTCACCTCGCCGGTCTGCTTGGTGGTGACCTTGCGGGCCAGCCCGTCGTCGTCGATCCAGACGGTGAAGGCGATGACGTCATCTGCGGCGTCGCCGAGCTGGTTGAGCGCCTTGTCGGCGCCGGGCTGGCCGAGCCGCGCGACCAGCGCGTCCTTCACGGCGATCCGCCCGGTGTACCGGGTGGTCTGGACGCCGTTGACGCCCTCGCGGCCGTCGGCCCTGATGCCACTGGCGGCCGCGAGGGTGCGGGTGACGACGGACGGGTCGGCGGCCTGGCCGATCTGTCCGGCGAAGTCGATGCCGGAGGCGGCGTCGATCTGATCACTGCTGATCTTCATCCAGGAGCCGCCGCCCGGCGCGTTCGGGGTCCGGACGTAGAGCCCGGAGCCGTCGACGATCGCGTTGACGGGCCCCGCCTCCTGGCCGTTGACCGTCACCTTGGTGTAGTCGGCGGACGCGGCGAAGCTCGGCCGGTAGGTCGCGCGGACGGTGCCCTCCAGCACGACCTTGGTGCCGCCGGTCTCGGCCACCGTGCTGATCTGCGCGACGGCCGAGCCCTGCTGGCGGGCCTTCAGCGCGGCCTGGGTGAGCGCGACCTTCGCGGCGTTCTCCCAGCCGGACGTCACGGCGGGCCCGGTCGTCCCCGGCGCCAGCGTCGGCGTCGGATCGCCCGGTGCGGCCAGCGCCGCGCCCCCTCCGGTGACGGCGGTGAGCGTCACGGCCGCCGCGGTCAGAACCGTCCTCAGTTGTCGCCCCATACCAGCGAGCCTGCTCGCTGCCCTCCCAGCGGAACCCCCCAAGAAGACAAAGAGGACATAAGCCAGATTTTCCCTACGGGACCGGCCAGTCGTTCTCCGTCCCCGCCACCTTGTTGACGTAGTTGGTGAGGGTCTGCAGCGCCACCATCGCGACGATCTCCAGCACCTGCTCCTCAGTCCAGCCCGCCGCCAGCACCGCCGCCGGATCGACCGCGCCGCGCGCGTCGATCAGCGCGACCGCGAACGCCACCGCCGCGTCCTCCTTCGCGTCGGCCGAGCCCCCGGCCTTGGCCGCCTCGACCTCCGCCGCGCTCAGCTTCGCGATCCGCCGGCCGAGGAAGGTGTGGGCGGCCACGCAGTAGCCGCAGTCGTTGGCCGCGCCGACGGCCAGCGCGATCCGCTCTCTGGTCGGCCTCGGCAGGGCCCCGCCGTCCAGCGCCCCGGACAGGCCGAGGTACCCCGACAGGACGACCGGCGCGTTCGCCATGACCTTGGTCATGTTGGGCACCCGGCCCATCCGGGCGCCGACCTCGTCGAGCAGCGGTGTGTTCTCCACGGGCGTGATCATCCAAGGCTCCTTATAACGGGATCTTGCTACTTGTCCCGTTATAACATAACGCCAAGAGAGAGTAATACCCGTTAGAATGACGGGATGGAAGATCCGCTGGCGCTCCGCTTCGCGAGCACGCTCAGGGCCGGGCGGGGCGGGCTGAAGGACGCGCTGGCCACGCCGGAGGCGGCCGCCGTATGGCTCGCCGAGCACGTTCCCGGCGCGGGGCCCGCCGACCACTCCGGGTTGGCGGCGCT
>NZ_BAAGZI010000146.1:0-13001 GCF_054778695.1 Actinocorallia lasiicapitis | reverse complement strand
GATCCGGGCCATCAGCTCGCCGCGCCGGCGGACCAGGCGCAGCGCGTCGGCGAAGTCGAACGCGGCGGCGGCGACCAGCGCCGAGTACTCGCCGAGGCTGTGTCCCGCGACGGCGTCGGGGCGCACCCCGTGCCGGTCCAGGACGTCCAGGACCGCGAGGCTGACCAGCAGGATCGCCGGTTGGGCGTTCTCGGTCCTGGTCAGTTCGGCCGCCTCGCCCTCGAAGCACAGGCGCGACAGGCCGAATCCGAGGATCTCGTCGGCCGGGTCGAAGAACCGGCTTTTCAGTTCCGGATGGCGCTCGACCAGATCGAGTCCCATTCCCGGCTTCTGCGACCCCTGGCCGGGGAACAGGAATGCCGCTTTCGGCATGGACGTCTTCCTTTCTTCAGCGTGGGTCGGTGAGTTCGGCTCCGCGGCGTTGGAGTTCGCGGGCGAACTCCTGCCATTCGTCGGCGTTGGCCGCGGCGACCCGCGCCATCGCCTCCATCCAGTGGCCGGGGACGCTGTCCAGCAGCCGCCGCCATTCGCCCGGGTCGACCGAGCGGGTGTCGAACCAGCGCAGGAGTTCCTTGCCGGCTTCGGCGTATTTGACGGTCGGGTCCTTCAGCAGCCGGTCGCGCACCGCCTTCCAGACGATCGCGCCGCGGGTGCGGCGGCCGCGCGGCCGGGGCTGGCGCGCCATCTGCCCGTCGGGCACGGGGTCGCGGCCCTGCCGCAGCCGTTCCCGGACGTCGTGGACGGTGCCGAGCGACAGTCCGCTCTCTCGGGCGACCTCACGCAGCGACGCCTCGGGCCGGGTGGTGAGGATCTCACCGGCCCGGCGCCGGGCGTCGATCGTGCTGATCGGCCGGACCCGGCCGTCGAGGCCGACCCGGACGTTCGACTGCGTACCGTCGCCGGTCGAACGGGCGCGGATCGCGCCGACGGTCTTGGGCGCGAGCCCGCACGCGCCCGCGATCGCCCGGTCTGACCAGGCCGGATACCAGGCGAGGACACGGTGGGCGGCCGCCTCCCTGTCGGACAGTGACAGGGGCAACCCGTGCGTGATATTCGCCTTGACTGAGAGCAGGAAAGCGTCATGATCGGCTACGTCGACGAAGACGGCCTCGATCAGCTCCTGGCCTTGGAGCCGCGCCGCGCTGACCCTGTGCATACCGTCGATGACGCGCATGGTCCGCCGGTTCACGACGATCGGAGGAGAGTGCAGAAGGTTGTCGCGCAGCAGCTCGACGTGGGTGTGGTCCTCGCCCTCGAGCCGGGGCGAGTCACTCGAGCGCAGCACCGTCACGGGGACCAGTTCGACGGCTCTGAGCTCCGCTCCGTCGATCGGTCCGGCGAGATCGTCCTGGCCCGCTATCAGGTAAAGGTCTGGCTGTCCCGACACGTCAAACCCCCTTGACTCGACCCCGTGTGAATGGGTGGGAAAACCCCATCGATCACATGCGCCTGCAGGATTTCCCGGACCGCTTTCACGGCTCTATTGATGTCCCATTGATCCCGGATAGTCCCCGCAAGGCGGGTCGAAGCCGCCCCGACGGAGTATCCCTATCGAGCCGCTACGAAGGAGACAGACCATGACCGCTCCGCTCGGCCCGCCCTGGGAGCCCCGCACGTCGAAGGCCGGTGCACTGGACGGCCGCACGCCGTGGCCCGTACCGGCCCCGCGCTCCCGGTAAGAAGTTCACTTCTGCTCATGGCAGAATGTGGCCAACTTTCGGCCGCGATCCCAAGATCTTCCAGCGCCCGCTCCGTCACCTGCGAGAACTCGTGACGCGGCGGGCGTTAGGCTTTCCGGACGGGGCGTGAGGGACTCATCACCGTCCTGACTCTGACGCTAACCTGACGCAATATCAAAGCCTGCTCAGCTCGTGTGACACGATCCGCTCGGGGACAGGATCTTGGTGAGACCAGTGATGCTGCGGATTCTGGGTCCGCTGGAACTTACCGTCGACGGCCGCGCGATCGACCTCGGCGGCGCACGGCAACGGATCGTCCTGTCGATGCTCGCGATGCAGGCCAACCGGGTCGCCTCGGTCGACCAGCTCATCGACGCCGTGTGGGCCGACTCGCCGCCCACCACGGCCCGCGGCCAGATCCAGATCTGCATCTCCACCCTCCGCAAACTGTTCACCGCCGCGGGCCATCCCGACGCCATCGAGACCCGCCCGCCCGGCTACCTGCTGCGCATCGACGACCTCGACAAGGCCAGGTTCGAGGAACTGCTGGCCGAGGGCCTCGCCCAGGTCGAAGGCGACCGGCTGAGCGACGCGGTCGAAACCCTGCACACCGCGCTCCAGTTGTGGCGCGGCCCGGCCCTGGCCGACATCGACGGTGAGGCCGCCCGCCGCGGCGTCCGCCCGCTGGAGGACGCCCGGTTCTCCGCGCAGCTCGCCTACCTGCGGGCCAAGCTGATCCTGGGCGGCCACCACGAGGTCATCGGCACCATCCGGGCGCTGATCGCCGAGCATCCGCTGCACGAGGAGCTGCACGGGCTGCTGATGCTGGCCCTCTACCGGGCCGGCCGGCAGGCCGACGCGCTCGCGGCGTTCCGCTCCATCCGCGCGATGCTGGTCGAGGAGATCGGGATCGAGCCGACGCTGGAGCTGCAGCGGCTGGAGCACGCGATCCTCACCCAGGACCCGTCACTCCACCCCGCTCTGGCCCCGCCCGTCCCGGAGCCGGCCCGGCTCGAGATCCTGGCGGCGCAGCCTCCCGAGCCGGTGATCGTCCCGCAGCAGCTTCCCGCGAGCGTCGGCGATTTCACCGGCCGGGAACGGGAGATCGCCGACATCGTCGCAGCCCTCACCGATGACGCGGAGGTGACGCCGTACGCGGCGCGGGTCGTCGCGATCTCCGGGCGGGGCGGGATCGGCAAGTCGTCGCTGGCCGTCCGGGTCGGTTACGAACTGGCCGACGCCTTCCCCCACGGGCAGCTGTACGCCGAGCTGAAGGTGCCGCAGGGCGATGAGCAGACCCCGGAGGTGCTGACCCGTTTCCTGCTGGCGCTCGGCGTCACCGGGTCGGCGCTGCCCGAGGACCCCGACGACCGGTTGAAGCTGTACCGCAGCGCCGTCGCCGACCGGCGGATGCTGATCGTCCTGGACGACGTCAACGACGAGCAGCAGGTACTGCCGCTGCTGCCCGGCAATCCCGGCTGCGCGGTGATCCTCACCAGCCGCAACCGGCTGAGCGGGCTGGGCGGCGCCCACTGGATCGAGCTCGACCAGTTCCCCGAGCAGAACGCCCTGGACCTGCTGACCAGGATCATCGGCCCGGAACGGATCCGCGACGAGCGGGCCGCCGCCACCGAGCTGGTGGGCCTGTGCGGGGGGCTGCCGCTGGCGTTGCGGATCGCGGGCGCGCGGCTGGCGTCCCGGCCGCACTGGCGGATCAGCGGGCTGGTGCGGCGGCTCAGCGACGAGACCAGCCGGCTCGACGAGTTCGTCTACAACTCCCTGGAGCTGCGCTCCACGATCGAGCTCGCCTACTGCGGGCTGTCGGCCGCCGCCAAACGGCTGTTCCGGCTCTCCTCCCTGCTCCAAGCCCCCGATTTCCCCGCCTGGACGGCCGCCGCGCTCCTCGACTGCGATCTGGCCGAAGGCGAGGACGTCCTGGAGACCCTGATCGACGTGCGGTTGCTCGACGTCGTCGGCCACGGCAGCCATGACGTCCGGTTCCGCTTCCACTCCCTGGTACGGGTGTACGCCGTCGAGCAGGCCGCGACCGACAGCGAGCAGGAACGGCGGGCCGCTCTGGAACGGGTGATCGGCGGGTGGCTCACCCTGGGCGACGAGGCGCACCGCATCCAGTACGGCGGCGACTACATGATCTTCCACGGGAACGCTCCGCGCTGGTGGCCGGGGGACGTCACCCCCACGGAGATCATCGAGGCGGCCGGCGACTGGTGGGAGGCCGAGCGCCGCTCCCTCATCGCTGCGGTCCGGCACACCGCCGAACTCGGCTGGGCGGAGGCCTGCTGGGATCTGGCGGTCAGCTCGGTCACCCTGTTCGAGTCGAAGGGCTACTTCGACGACTGGATGTCGACCAACCAGCTCGCCCGGGACGCCGTCCGCGCCGCGGGCAACATCGACGGCCAGGCCGCCCTGCTGTACTCGGTCGGCGAATACCACCTCTACCAGCGGCGGCTGGACGAGGCGGACCGCTGGTTCGCCGAGGCGCTTCCGCTGTTCGAGGCCTCCGGCAACCGGCACGGCGTCGCCCTGACCCTGTGCAACTCCGCGACCGTCGACCGGCTCCGTGAGGACTTCGAGTCGATGTACCCCAAATACCAGCGGGCACTGGAGACCTTCCGCGCGGTCGGCGACCGGATCGCCGAGGCCTACACCCTGTGCAGCCTCGCCAAGTACTGGATCGGCGAGGGCGAACACGTCCGCACCGCCAAGGCCCTGAACGACGCGCTGGTGATCTGCCGCGCCGAGCAGTGCCGCCGCGTCGAAGCACAGGTCCTGCTGCGCCTTTCCGAGGCCTATCTGGCCACCGACCAGGTCGGTCTGGCCGCGCAGGCCGCCGACAGCGTCCTGCTGCTGGTCCGCGAACTCCAGGACCGCACCGGCGAGGCCCACGCCGAGTACACGCTCGGCTGTGTGCGCCTGCGCGAGGGTTCCCTCGACTCCGCGGAGGCCGCCCTGGGCCGCGCCCTGGCTCTGGCCGTCCAGGTCCGCGACCCGCTGATCGTCGGCCTGGCCCGCCATGCCCTCGCCGAGATCTGCCTGCTCCGCGACGACCTGCCCGCCGCCGACACCCACCTGATCGAGGCCGCCGCCTCCTTCGACGCCCTCCGCAGCACCATCTGGCAGATCCGCACCAAACTCCTCCACGCCGAAGTCCACGCCGCCCGCCCCGACCCCTCCTCAGCCGCCTCCGCCCTCGACCAGGCCGAATCCCTCCTGTCCACCCTCGACTCCCGAGCCGCCACCCACCTCCGCACCCGCCTGCACCGCACCCGCGCCACCCTCCCCACCCCCTCCTGACCCCCGGCCCGCCGAACCCGCCACCTCCAGACCCATTGACGATCTTGTAGGCGGGTAGATGGTGGGCGTGATCAAGGCCGTGGTGTGGGACGTGGACGGAACACTCTTCGACTACTCGGGAGCCGATCGGGCAGGGGTGGCAGAGCATTTCGCGGCCGAAGGCTTGCTCTGCTGCGAGCAACTCGGCCGCGCCAAACCCGACCCCTCTGTGTTTACGGCGGCCTGCTCGGCGCTGAGCCTGGCACCGGCGGAAGTGGCCTACGTGGGGGACGACCTCCGGCTGGACGCGATCGGCGCACGGGACGCCGGTCTCCAAGGAATCTGGCTCGACCGACTGAGCGCGCCCAGCCCGGTTCCGGCCGGGGTGCACCGGATCACGGGGCTGGACGAGCTCCCCGGGCTTGTGGCGGCCCTCGGCCGGTGAACTGACACGCTACGACGACCCGCCAAGCGGACGTCAGTCGGTGCGGGTCGTCCGCAGGCGCGTCAGCCGGTCGAGCAACGGAAGCGTCGGCGCCAACACGACCAGCGAACTGGCCAGACCAGCGACCAACAGCAGCCAGAACGCCACCGACGGCGCCGGCAAAGCCCGATCGAACTGCGCCTCCAGGAACAGATGCGCCGCCAACAACCCCGTCCCCACCGCCACGACCGCGACCACCAGCAACGGCACCACCGTCTCCAACACCACCACCCGCCGCAACACCCCCAGCGGAGTCCCCGTCAGACGGAGCAACGCGAACGGACGCCGCCGATCCGCCACCCCCGCCGCCGCACCGACCGCCAGACCACACCCCGCGATCGGAAAACCGAGCAGCAGCATCGTCGACACCAACCGCTGATACCCCGCCAGCTCCCGCATCGACCAGGCCCGATCCTCAGCGATCGTCACCGGCGACAACGCACCGGGAAACGCCCCGGCCAGCAACGTCCTCACCCGCTCGACCGCCGACCGGGAACCATCCGTCGCGACCACGATCTGCCGGGCGGGCAACCTCCCCGCCTCCGCGACGGACACCGCGGCCGCAGGCCACACCTCAGGCCACGCCGACATCCCCTGACGGCCGAGCGTCGTGAAATCAGGCGTCACCGACACCACCGCCGCCCCGGCAGGACACCGATGGAACACCGGCATCGCCGCCAACTCCGCACACGACACCAACCCACCCGGCCGCGCCGGACCGTACAGACCCTCCTCGCCCCACGCCGGATCCGGCGCACCCCGCGGATCGACCCGGATCACCGCCACCCCCGCGACACCCGGCACCGCCGCCAACTCCCCCGCCAACCCCGCCGGAACGACCCGCCCGGCCACCACCGCGTCCGGACCGGACTCCACCGCGATCCGCGCCACCACCGCGTCACCGGCCGCCGCACTCGGCGCAGGAACCCCCCGATCCAACGTCATCGCCGAGATGACCCCCACCGAACCACTCGTGATGCACAACGTCAGCACCAGACCACTGACCGCACGGAACGCCGCCTTCGGATCATCCGCGATCCGCCGGCCCGCGATCAGCACCGCCGGACGACCCGTCCGCCGCGCCACCAGCCGCGCCGCCGCCATCGTCAACCACGGACCCGCCACCACCAAACCCGCCAGCACGGTCAAAGCACCCGAACCGAACGCCAGCAACTGCCCGCCCGTCCCCTCCGGCACCCGCCCGACAAAGAACGCCAACTCCCCCAACCCCACCACCAGCGGCACCAACCGCCAAGCCCGCGGCCGCCCCGGCCTCACCCGCCGCGCCACACCCAACGGCGAAATCCGCACCCGCCGCAACGCCACCAACGCCGCGACCGCCGCACCCACCGGCACCCCCACCGCCACGACCAGCACATCCACCAGCCCGAGCGACAGATCAGACGTGAAGAACCGCGTCCCCGACAGATCCAACCCCGCCAACACCGGACGCACCACAACGAACAACCCGAAACCCACCACGGTCCCCACACCCGCGGCCACCGTCGACTCCACCGCCGCCAACACCGCGACCTGCCGCGAACTCGCCCCCACCAACCGCAACGCCGCGAACCGCTGCTCCCGCCGCGCCGCCGACAACCGCGTCGCCGCCCCGATCAACACCAACACCGGAAAGATCAACGCCAGCCCCGTCACCAGCAGAATCAACGCCATCCCCTGAGCATTGATCCCCACCAGCACCGCACAACCCGAACCCGAACAGCGATCCGGCGCCAACGACGAAATCTCCCCGACGCGCCGAGCCCCCGCCACCCCCGACAACCACTCCGCCCGATTCCCCACCACCACCAGCAGCGAATCAGGACCCGGCAACGCCTCCGCACCGATCAACCCCACCTGCCGCCCACCGAACCGATCACCCAGCTCACCCGCCGGCACCGACCCCAGCAACCCCGCCAACGCCGGCGACACAAAGAACTCCCCAGGCCCCGGCAACCGCGACAGACCAGGCGGAACCGGAGCACCAGGCCCCGCCACCGCCACATCGACCCGACCGATCGTCCGCCCACCGAACGCATCAGCCCGCAACAACCACCACAACGAACCACCCCCATCAGCAGCACCCTGAGTGTTCAACCAGGCATTCCGCGCATTCTGCACACCCGCCGCGTTCACCCCCGCCAAACACCCCAACAACAACCCCACCCCCACCGCCACAGCAGCCCCGATCAACACCAACCGGACCACCGCCTCACGCCCACCCGCCACCGTCAACCGCAACCCCAACCCGATCACGACACCACCCCCGACAAGTTCAGAACCTTCCCGTCCCGCACCACGACCTCACGATCCGCACAAGCCGCCACCCGCGCCTCATGCGTCACCAACACCACCGTCGTGCCCTCCGCACGAGCCGACTCCACCAACAGATCCATCACGTGCTCACCCGTCAACGAATCCAACGCACCCGTCGGCTCATCCGCGAACAACACATCAGGCCGCCCCACCAACGCCCGCGCCAACGCCACCCGCTGCGCCTGACCCCCCGACACCTCACCCGACCTGCGCCGCTCCAACCCCGCCAACCCCAAGCGCGCAAACCACGCACGCGCCTCCGCCATCGCCGCCCCCCGACGCATCCCACCCAACAGCAACGGCATCGCCACGTTCTCCTCCGCCGTCAACTCCGGAACAAGCTGACCGAACTGGAACACGAACCCGAACCGCTCACGCCGCAACGCACTGCGCTCACGCTCCCGCAACACCCCCAACGACCGCCCCCCGAACCACACCTCACCCGCATCCGGCGCCAGAATCCCCGCCAGACAATGCAACAAAGTCGACTTCCCCGAACCACTCGGCCCCATGATCGCGACGATCTCACCCGCGTCCACCGCCAGACTCGCCCCACGCAAAGCCGGCGTCGCCCCGAACGACAACACCACCTCACGCGCCTCCACCAGCGCCGTCATCCCCGCACCTCGGCAGCCAGCGCACCCAGCCGCGCCACCGTCACATCGATCCACCGCAGATCCGCCTCAAGGTGGAACAACCCATGATCGGCCAACAGCCTGTCCACCAACGACCCCGAACGCTTCACCTCCGTCAACACCCGCATCCGCGCCAGATGCGCCGCCCGCTGAGCATCCAGATAACCCGCCGCGTCACGCTCCAGCAGCAACGCCAGCACCACCTTCGTGAACAACACCGTCTGCAGATGCGGCTCCGGCTCCGCCGGCTCAGCCAGCCAAGCACCCAGCTCCGACGCCCCCGCCTCCGTGATCACATACCGCTTGCGATCAGGGCCCGCACCCGGCTCCGGCTCACCGACGACCACCTTCCCGTCCCTCGCCAGCCGGCTCAACGTCGAATACACCTGCGACGCCGACAACCCCCTCCCCCGCCCGAACAAGGCGTCATAGTCGCGCTTCAGGTCATAACCATGGCTCGGCTCCCGCTCCAGCAGCCCGAGCAACGCCAACGGAACACTCATACCCCAGTGTCTACACCACGACTAGACACTCAGTCCATACCTGCCATGAAAAAAGGCGGCCCCACCCGGGACCGCCCCCACCTACTGCTTGTAACCCTCGACCTCAGAAACCGGACGAGGCGCCGCCTCACCCGGATTCTCCCCGAACTCACGACGCGCACGACGCTGCCGCAACAAATCCCAACACACATCCAGATCCGCCTCGATCCGACGAACCCGCTCCGCATTCGCAGGACCCCCCACCGAACGCAGCTCGTGCTCCTCCTCGATCAACGACTTGATCCGCTCCAACAACAGCTCATCATCAGCCATACCCCCACTCCTTCCCACCCGTCACCGAATGTCACCCCCCACCGCTAACGTCACGACCATGCGACCCGCCAAACTCCTCCCACTCACCGTGCAGGAGGCCGCCGACCGCTACACCGACCTCATCCAAGCCAAAACCGCCACCGGCCAACTCTCACCCGCCAGCGCCCAGCTCTACCTCCGCGACCTCACCACCTTCACCCACCTCACCGGCCCCGACCGCATCCTCGACGACCTCACCGGCACCGACATCGACGAAACCCTCCTCGCCTTCGCCCGCAAACCCGACGGCCGCCGCACCACCACCACACCCGGAACCCTCCAAAGCGCCGCCAGCCAAACCCGCTTCCGACGCTCCATCTCCGCCTTCTTCCGCCACGCCGCCCTCACCGGCTGGGTCCAACTCGACCCCATGCCCACCAGCACCGTCCGCGCCCGCGAACGAGGCGGCCTCCGCGCCGAACGCCGCGCCCTCACCCGAGAACAAGCCGGCGGCCTCCTCACCGCCGCCACCGACCTCGCCACCACCCCGAAACCAGGCCGCGACGACCAACGCACCGGCCCCCGCGACGCCCTCATCATCCTGCTCCTGGCCACCCTCGGCCCCCGCGTCTCCGAACTCGTCGGCGCCGACCTCGAACACTTCTTCACCGGCGACGGCACCCGCTACTGGCGCATCTTCGGCAAAGGCGGCCACACCCGCGACCTGCCCGTCCCCCCACCCGTCACCCGGCTCCTCGACTCCTACCTCGCCGAAGGCCGCCCCCTCCTCGACCGGGGCCGCGAACCCCGCGCCCTCTTCCTGTCCTGGCGCGGCAACCGCCTCAACCGCGGCGACGTCCAGGCCGTCATCGACCGGGTCCTCGCCCACGTCTCACCCGCCGACCGCCGCGCCGTCACCCCGCACGGCCTCCGCCACACCACCGCCACCCACCTCCTGGCCGCCGCCACCGACATGGACGCCGTCCGCCGTGTCCTGGGCCACGCCGACCTCACCACCCTCACCCGCTACCGGGACGAACTCCCCGGCGAACTGGAAGCCGCCATGCGCCGCCACCCCCTCCTCCCCCACAACCCGCCGTCCGATCAATGAGTCTTTAGTCCTCTGTTCTTGTCAGAGGAGGGAGGCGACAGCCAACACCCAGGGCCTTTACGCAGTAAGGTTCTCTGTGGCCTATCGCGACGCCGCGAAAATCAGTTGCCTGGATTTCGAGGTCAGGTAGGTTCCGGGAACCATGAGAGCCTTGACCGAGAGTGAGATCCGGGCGTCGTTCATCAACTGCACCAAAGGTGAGGCGCGCCGGCTGCCCGTCCCCCGCGACCTCGCCGACCGCCCCTGGGACGACCTCGACTTCTTCGGCTGGCGCGACCTGGGCGCCCCCGAACGCGCCTACCTCGTCGCCGAACACGGCGGACGCCTCGTCGGAGTCGCGCTGCGTCTGACCGCCACCCATCGCGGGATGCGCAGCGGCATGTGCTCGCTGTGCCAGACGACCCACACCGGCGACGGTGTCGCCCTGATGGCGGCCCGCCGTCCCGGCACCGACGGCGACTCCCTCGGCGGCTATTTCTGCACCGACCTCGCCTGCTCCCTGCACATCAGGGCGCGCCGGAAGCCGTCCTTCGACGACACCTTCAAGGACCCCGTGACCCTCGAAGACCGGATCGACCACACCCTGCGCAAGCTCGGAGCCTTCCTCGACCAGCTCCGATCATGACCCGCGCCGCCCGAGCCTCGGCAGGCTAGGGGGTGGCGAGGTTCAGGGTGATGGCGTCGGTGAGGGGGTCGGTGGTGCTGCAGGAGCCGAAGCCGGTGAAAAGGCGGCGGGTGGAGGTGATCGTGGCCGGCGGGAGGGCGGCGAGGGGGAGGTGGGGGTCGGGGCGGGTGAGGGCGGTCAGGAGGTCGCCGTCGCGGGTGGTCAGGGCCGTCGCGGTGGCCAGGAGGAGGTTGAGGTGGCCGTAGTGGTGGAAGCCGGTGGCGGGGTCGGTGTAAGGGAGGGCGGGGTGGAGGCCGGCGGTCGCCTTGAACGGGAGAGCCAGGTCGGCGCAGGCCGTGAGGAAGGACGCGACTTCGGCGGGGGCCGGGAACAGGGCGGGGTCGACGCCGCCGCAGCGGAGTTTCGCGCCGAGGCCGTGCGCGGCCAGGGTCGGGAGGGTGTCCAGCCAGGCGGGTTCGCCGCGGCGCGGCTCCACGAAGACCGGGAAAGGGAGGGCTTTGAGGTGCGGGAGGGCCTCGGCGAGGCGGGCCTGCTGGTCGCCTGCGGGGAGGGCGTGTTCGGCCAGGTCGACGGTGACGCGGGGATCGTCCGGAGGAAGCGGGCCGTCGAGCAGGAGGCCCACGGTGAGGTGGTCGTCGGGGAGCAGGGCGGCCAGGAGTTCGGGCCAGCGGCTCGCCGGGCAGAGGAACCGGTGGGTGAGCAGCGGATGGCCGGCCGCGCGGTCCGAGCGGTGACGGGCCAGGGCCTGGCCCATGGGCAGCCGCTCCGGCGGGAACAGGCCCGCGTCGTCGACCAAGGAGTCCAGCAGGGGGCTGACGGTTCCCGTCACGATCTCACCTCGTCCGCTTCCAGGCCGTTCGACGCTGAACGGCCTCGAAAACCAAGCAAACCACGCCGGACGACCCGCCCACGGCCTTTACGAAGTAAGGTCGGACCAGGCTTCGGCGAGCAGCTCATACGAACGCACCCGATGAGCGTGCTCGTGCGCGACGGTCGTGACCAGCAGTTCGTCCGCGCCCGTCACCCGGCGCAGGGTCTCCAGCCGCTCCACCACCGTCGCGGGCGAGCCCACGAACCGGGTGCGGATCCGGTCGTCGACCAGCCGTAGGTCCTCCTCGCTCCAGCGGTGCCCCGCCGCCTCGGCCGGCGACGGGTAGGGGATCGCGCGCAGCTCCCGCCGGATGCTCCGCACCCACAGCGCGTGCGGCGCGGCCAGCTCCCGCGCTTCGGCGTCGCTCGGCGCGACCAGCACGTCCGCGGAGACCACCACATAGGGCGCCGCCAGTGCCTTCGACGGCTGGAACGCCGCCCGGTAGGCGTCCACCGCCTCCAGCACGTGCGCCGGCGCGACATGGTAGTTGGCCGCGAACGGCAGGCCCCGCGCCCCCGCGACCCGTGCGCTCTCCCCGCCGCTGCTCCCGAGGATCCACACCGCGAGGTCCGCGCCCGCACCCGGCACGACCCGTGCGGCGGTTCCGTCGGGGAGGGTGAACGAGCCGTCCAGCAGCGCGAGGAGGTCGTCGACCTGGCCCGTGAACTCCGGCGACTCGGCGCCCGGCTGCTGGAGCAGCGCCGCGAGCAGCCGGACGACCGGTGAGCCCGCCAGGATCGTGAAGTCGAACGGCTTGGGCAGCAGCAGCCCGTCCACGGTCCGCTCCCCCGCCCGGACGGGAGCCGGCCCCGCGAGGAGTTCCTTGCGACGCTGCCCCGACCGGCCCAGACCGAGGTCGATCCGGCCCGGGTACAGGGCGTCGATGGTGCCGAACTGCTCGGCGACCGCGAGCGGAGTCCAGTGCCCGGTCTGCACGGCGCCGCTGCCCACCCTGATCCGTGACGTCGCCGCCGCGATCAACGCGATCAGCACCTGCGGCGCCGAGCTCGCCACCCCGGGCGCGAAATGGTGTTCGGCCAGCCAGTACCGCAGATAGCCGAGCTCGTCGGCGCGCCGTGCCAGCGCGATCGACTCCCGCAGCGCCTCCGCCGGGCCGCTCCCCGACCGGACGGGCGCGAGATCAAGGATCGACAGCGGGACGCTCACGCCGCGCCCCCCGCGGTCGCGCGGG
>NZ_BAAGZI010000145.1:0-13077 GCF_054778695.1 Actinocorallia lasiicapitis | reverse complement strand
CCCGGCGGCGGACGGCGTCGGCGACCCCGATCCGACAGGCGCGGGACTCTCCGGCGCGGCGGCCGGAGACGACGGCGCAGGCTCCGCTGACGGCTCCTCCACCGGCACCCCGGTGGGCGACGGCGAAGGCTCGGGCTTGACCAGGGTCGGCGCACGGTCCGGCAGCTCGACCACGACGCTTCCGGCCGGCGAATCCGCCGCCCCGCCGCCCCGCTGCGCCACCACGCTGACGTTCAGGGTTCCGCTGGCGGATTCCGGCAGCGAGATCCGCGCCGAGCAGCATCCCACCCGCTGCGTCCCGTACCGGGACCGCACCGCGTATCCGGAGATGTCCGGCTCCTGCCCGCCGCTCCAGGAGACCGCGACCGACTCCCCCGACACGACGGCGCGCACCCCGGACGGAGCCGCCGCGGGGACGGCCATCCAGAACGTCCCGGCGCGGCTGTCGAACACGTCCTCGGCCTGGTATTCGACGGAGTGCGCCCCGTTCCGCACGGCATGGCCGTCGATCACATGGGTGAGCAGCCCCGCTCCGGAGTCGCGGACGACCCCGTCGACCTTGAGCCGTCCACCTTTCCCGGACGCCTCCACGCTGACGGTGACCACCGACGACCGTACGACGGCCCCGGGCCCCGGCGTGATCCCACCGCCGGCCGAAGCGGGCACCCCGGGCCCGACCACGACCCAGACCACCACGGACACCGCAGTGATCCGCCCCCAACGCCCGCCCATGAGGCCGCCTCCCGCCTCTCGTACCCCAAGTGCCGAAAGCGTAAATGATCATTCGCTCAGGGTTGTTGTCCGGGCCGCACCAACTTGGAGCCCTCCTTGCGCCCTAGTGACAAAAGTCACCGGGGCGTGTTTCGAAGTCGGCGCTCGCAGCAGAGCAGTCGGCTGAAACACGCCCTAAAGGGGCGGGACTCCGACCGGGTTGACGGGGGCGGGGCAGGTGGTGCCCGAGGCGGCGACCCGGATGTTGATCTTGGTGGTCTTCAGTGAGCCGAGGACCCGCATGTCCTTCACGGTTCCGCTGAGCTTGTCGAACTTGGCGTACCTGCCCTGGATCCCGAACCGGTTGACGGGGCTGTCGAGCGGGTTGACGTCGGAGTAGTTCCCGTTGACCAGGTCGGTCATATGGACGTCGGAGCCGTCGCGGTTGAGGTCGACGATCCCGTCCATGTCGAGCTGCCCGGTGACGGTCTTGACGTCGAGGATCACACCGCCCGTGGTGATCTCCCAGGTGGACGCATTGGCGTCGTCCAACTGGATGATCAGCGCGAACTTCTTGCCCATGATGTCGGCTTCCTGGGACAGGCAGAGCCCGTTCACGAGGCCTTTGGCGAAGCCGATGCGCAGCACGTGCGCCTGGAAGGTCGTGCCGTCGGCCCGTTCGGCCTCCTGCTCGACGACCGCGGCGGCGAAGTTGGTGCCGTAGAGGCTGTTGACGGAGATGCTGGTGGTGCCGCCCTGGACGACGAGCGCCGCGGCGAGCGCACCGCTGGAGAACAGCTGCCCGATGAAGGCGATCAGCAGGACCGCGGGGAGCAGCACGAAGGGCACCAGCCGCCAGCGGGTGCCGTAGACGATCTCTTCGGTTTCGGTCATGGCGTCACCGTGATGGTGGCTCCCGGCAGGTGCACGGGATTGTTGTCGGTGGTCAGCGCGGCATGGTTGTCGGTGGTCCTGATGCCGTAGAAGTCCCCTCGGAAGTTGGTGGCGCCGGCCGTCAGGGGGAGGACCGAGGCGACGGCCTGGGCCAGCCATTCGATCCCGCACAGCGGAATGATGATGATCACGCACATGTTGGTGATCTCGCCCCACAGGACGGTCGTCTCCGGCTGTCCCGCCGTGTCGTAGCCGCCGAGCGATCCGGGGTCGCGCACCGTGATCGTGGTGGTGGAGGTCCCGTTGGCGCTGACGATGCTGGTCTCCCGTCCGGCGCTGCGGCTGTTGTCCAGCGAGAGCTTGGTGAACGTGTACTGCGTGACGGTCTTCTGCTGACCGTTCGACAGCATGATCGTCACGTTCTTCTTCACCGAGAAGTTCACCGCGGTGAGCCGGTCGATCTCCACATGGAGGGGGACGGTCGGCGCGACGAACGGCATGTTCACCGGCGCGGGCAGCGCGAACAGCGATCTGACCTGGGCGGCGGCCTTGTCAGGCCCGTACGCCAGGCTCACCATCACGGTGAAGGCCGCGATCACCGCCACGACCTTGCGCCATGATCTGATCATCCGCGACGCCCCTTGCGCGGCTTCCGCGGCTTCTTCGGACCCCACGCGACGAGCAACATGCCGCCGACGACGCCGAAGACCATCCCGAACAGGAAACCGCCCAGGTTGGACGCGATCAGCGAGACGATCGCCAGCACGGTGCCGAGGACGCCGAGGCTGTACCGCTGGCGGGGCGCCGCCCACGGGATCAGCCCGCACAGGATCATGCCGCCGCCGACGAGCCAGCCGGCGACGCCGCCGAACCCGGCGGAGATGGCGGTCGCCGGCGGCTCGATCGTGAACTTCAGGACTTCCCAGCCGCCGACCATCATCCACAGACCGCCCCAGAACGGACGGCTCCGCCGGAACGCCCGGAACCAGGTCCAGGCGGACTGGATCGGGCGCAGCCTGCGCGTCCGTCCCTGCCGTGGTTCCACGGTGGCGAGCGGTGCCTCGACCTGGCTCATCGGTATCACGTCGTACGTCTCGTAAGCAGTCATCTCGGTCGCTCCGGAGGGGAAGGGTCGGGGAGGATCAGGGGCAGTCGGCCGCGTTCGCCGCCGTCTGCTTCATCTTGATGGTGAGCCCGGGCAGCGACAGATTGCCGGTGATCTCCGCGGTGTACGCGGACGCGTTGAGATCGTTGAGGCTCACGTCACCGTTGGACGCGTCGAGCCCGAACCCGCCGCTCTGCGCGCCTTCCAGCCCTCCGCCACCGACGAGGATCTTGCTCGCCGACGCGCCGAGCACCGCGTTGTAGAGCGTGGTGTTCCCACCGGCCAGGGTGTCGGCCTCGATCGAGAGGTTCGCGGCGTCGATCGTGGGGCCCTTGACGGCCGGCGGGTTCTTCACGGAGTCACCCGCGGAAAGGATGAGTCCGACGTTCAGTGGTCCGAACGACTGGTTGATGATGCCGCAGAGCCCTTCGACCTTCGCCGACGCGAACGTGACGCGCGCCAGGCCCTTCTTGGACGTCGACGCGTCCGCCGCCTCGACGTTCTGGGTGTTGAGCACCGCGCCGAATCCGGTGCCGGAGACCTTGTTGGCCTTCAGGGTGAACGCCGAGTTGTTGACGTTCATGCTGGTCGCGAGCGCGCCCTGGACGATGAGGGCGCCCAGCGCCCCGACCGAGAGCGTCGCGGGGAGCAGGAAGACCCCGGCGCGGCCCCAGCGGGTTCCGTTCCGGACGGCCGTGTCGGCGTCCTGCTCGAGGATGTCGTGGTTCCACTTCTTCGCGGCGGCGACGAGCGCCTGCCGTCCTGATCTGAGCTTGCCGATCACGGCTCGGCCACCTCCAGTGCGGGCGTAGCGGTTGCGGGGAGCTTGCGGAACAGCCGGCGCTTGCGCTCGGGCTTCTCGGGCATCCAGCCGAACGCCATCGAGCCGCCGAGGATCGACAGGAGCATCCCGACGAACAGGCCGCCGAGGTTGGTCAGCGGGAAGGAGGCGACGCCGAGGATGCCGGCGATCGCGCCCGCGACATGGCGCTGGCTGGGCAGGAACATCATGAACAGGCCCATCACGGCGATGATCGCGCCGCAGGCGAGCCCGCCGATGCCGCCGACCCCGATGTGCAGCAGCATCCCGGGGGGCGCGTAGGGCAGGTAGAAGATGATCGTGCCGCCGGCGATGGTCCACACGGCGGCCCAGAACGGACGGGTGCGGCGGAACCTGCGGGACGCCTGCCGCAGGCGTCGGGGCACGCTGAGCGCGCCCTGTTCGGTGGCTTGCATGGGTTTCTCCCGGATTCACGCGGAGCGCGGTGACTACAGTGGCCCGGGAGGGAGGAGCCGAATTGGCGTCGGCTCCTCCCTCCCGGGATTCTCAGCGAGGAGCTGTTAGCAGCCGCTCGCGGTCTGGCCCGCGCCGGTGCCCTTGCTGTCGCCCGTGGCGAGGGCGATCTTCAGGTTCGGCAGGGAGATGGTGCCGCCGATGGTCGCGCCGTTGGCGGAGGCGTCGAGGCCGGTGAGGGCCGCCTGGCCGCCGGTGGCGTTCAGGCCGAACGCACCCGGGACACCGTCCTTGATGCCGGACGTGCCCGAGTTGACCGAGTCGGCCGACGCACCGATGGTCGTCGGGGTCGTCGCGGAGCCACCCAGGGTCGCGGTGGCGGCGTTGACGGCCTGCGCGTTCAGGATCATGTTGTCGGCCTGGATCCCGCTGCCGGCAGCGAGAGCGGCGACCGACGCGCCGGTCTTCGGCGAGGAGATGTTGAGCGAGTAGGTGCCCAGGTTCAGCCCGGCCACGTTGAAGGTCTGGGTGGCGTGGACGCAGATGCCGTCCAGACCGGCCTTGGGAATACCGACCTCGGCCGCCGCGCCGGTGGCCGTGGTGCCGTTGCTGCCGACCGTGGTCAGGACGGCGCCCATGCCCTGCGGGGCGGCGACGGTGTCCGAGGACAGCGAGAACGGAACGTTGGTCAGCGACAGGTTCGCCGCCAGCGCGCCCTGGACCATCGCGGCGGCCATGCCGCCGACGATCGCCAGGGACGGGATCGCGACGATCGCACTGCGACGCCAGCGGGTGACGCCTCTTTCTTCTGCCTCTTGCATGTGGCTCCTCCAGATCGCCGCCCGACGGGCGGACCGGGACAACGGTCCGTAATGTGCCACGCGTCACACCAGTCTGACAAGAGGCTATTTTTTGTCATCTGTAACGACTTGGTAGCCATCCATGTCATGGTTTGGACATCCGGCTTACTCATGTCTTTAATAACGGGGCACGCCGATGTGGTGTAGGTCACGACACTGAGAGTGATCTTGGAACGGGGGAGTCATGGGACGACGTCAACGCAGGGCTCTCGTGATCGCGGCGCGCGTACTGTTCGTGACGGTCTTGGTCACGGCGCTGGCGGCGGGGGTGGCCGTCGCGGCGGTGGCCGTGTTGAGTATCAAGATCAACGGCCACAGCATGGCGCCGACCCTCGCCAACGGCGAGCGCGTCTTCACCGCCCCCGGCTCGGAGAAGAAGGTCGCCCGGTTCGACGTCGTCCTCCTGCGGGCGCCCGGACGGGGCGAGCCGGTCGTCAAACGGGTGATCGCGCTGCCCGGAGACCGAGTCCAGATCGGCTTCAAGGGCGGCGACCCGCTCACCGTCCTGGTCCAGCCCAAGGGTGAGACCGGATGGTTCCAGGTGGTTTCGGACGCCTGGCGGGGCCGCGCGTCCCGGGTCGCCAACTGCTGTGAGCCGGACGGCCACAAGAGCGGAGTGGCGACACCGCAGACCGTCCCGGACGGCAGGTTCTTCTATCTGGGCGACAATCCCGACGTCTCCGACGACTCCCGGACCTTCGGCTGGGGCGAGATCTCCACGGTCAGCGGCCGGGTCGCCTACCGCGTCTGGCCCTGGAACGATCTACGCGAGATCGGCGGACGCCCCACCCTCGTGCCCACGACGCGACAAAAGTAGCAATATGTCGCGCCAGCTGACCCAGAATCAGGCCCTTCTATGCCACGATGAAAAGGTGAGTGTTCCTCAACCCTCCGACGCGCCTAGAACGGGACGCCGCCGCAGCAGGTTCGCCCAGCAGATCCAGGACCAGACGCGCCAGGCGGTGCTCAACGCCGTCGCCGATCTGATCGCCGAGCGGTCGTGGAGCGAGATCACCATGTCCGACGTCGCGAAGCGCGCGGGCGTCACCCGGCAGATGATCTACACGCTCTTCGGCAGCCGCGACGAGCTCGCCGGCGCCTACGTCCTGCGTGAGGCGGACCGGCTGGTCGGCGGGGTCGAAGCCGCCATGGCGGGCCGCGAGGACGACGCGGAGTGCGCGCTCAGAGACGGCCTCGAAGTGTTCTTCACCGACGCCATCGCCCACCCCCTGATGCGCGCCATCACCGGCGTCGGCAGCGACGAACTGCTGTCCCTGTTCACCACGCACGGCCTCCCCGTCCTCACCCTGGCCTCCCAGCGCCTGGTCGCCGCCATCACGCACCACTGGCCCGAGGCGGCGCTCGACGACGCCGAACTCCTCGTCGAGAACGCCGTCCGCCTCGCCATCAGCCACGCAGGCCTGTCCTCCGGCACCCCCGCCGAGACCGCCGCCAGCCTCTCCCGCCTGCTCAACCCCTTCGTCCGCCAGGCCCTGAACCACTCCACCCGCACCTGACCGGCGGCGCCTAACGGCAGGTGACCGGCACGTAGGTGGCGAGGCTCTCGAAGTCGCGGCGCAGGACGGCCGGATCGTCGTGGGTGAGGGTGAGGATGCCCGCGTTGTCGATGAGGGAGCGGGGGTCGACGGTGTCACCCACGGCGACGTTCCAGCCGATCGAGTAGGCGCTGGCCAGCTCCGGTTCGTTCAGGGCGACGACCCGGCCGCGGCCCACCGGGAGCAGCGCCGAGACGACGTTGTCGCGGCGGTCGAAGGTGACGGAGTCCGCGCGCGGATCGCCCAGGGCCAGCCAGAGGTTCGCGTCGATGAGGTTGATGCCGCTGTTCCGCTCGTGGAAGGGAACCCCGAGACCGCCCGGGACACGCGCCGCGATCTCGACGAACTTGGTGGTGATCCCGCCGTCGGCGGTTCGGCGGACGAACAGCTCGTGGTGGGTGGAGCCGTCCCGGAAACCGAGCGCCGACACGACGTCCTGGTTGTAGGCGAACAGCCGTCCGTACAGCTCCTCGTCCGTCACCGGGTGGACCGACAGGGGACGGCCCTGGACGAAGTCGAAGTTGGAGCAGCCCAGCTCGAGGATGCCCGAGAACACGACCTTGCCGTCGCGGACGAACGAGTCGCACTGGTACATGGTCCCTTGGAGGTGCTCGTCGACCTCGTAGGCGAACTCCCGGCTGTCGGCGCGGATCCGCGCCGCGGCCGTCACGAGATCCGCGGCGCCGGCGATCACGGCGACGTTGAGGCTGCCCGCCCCGCCGGTCGGTTTGACGATGAGGGTGTCCGTGCCCAGCTCGGCGACCAGTTCGGTGAAGTAGGACGCAGCGTCCGCGTCGATCC
The DNA here is from genome assembly GCF_054778695.1 of Actinocorallia lasiicapitis. NCBI lineage: Bacteria > Bacillati > Actinomycetota > Actinomycetes > Streptosporangiales > Thermomonosporaceae > Actinocorallia > Actinocorallia lasiicapitis. Next base: position 5,916 of record NZ_BAAGZI010000145.1, on the reverse strand, counting down.
GGTCGAGGTCGAGCCGCCGGTAGCGGGGCAGGACCTCGGGCAGCCGCGCGGCGAGCGCCTGCTTCATGACCACCTTGTCGCGGAACCGCCGGACCAGCTCGGGGCCGTCCCCGGCGATCCCCAGCAGTTCGCGGACGTGCGCGACCGGGACGACGTTGTCCTCGTTCTGGCAGAACAGCGCGAGCTCCGCCGGATCCCCGCCGGACGCCGTGAGCACCGAGCGCACCAGCGCGGTCAGTTCGGCGACGTCGAAGGACGGCTGGAGGGTGTGGCGCACCGTGCCCGTCAGCCGGTGCACCTCGGCGACGTGCGGGGCGAGCCGGGGATGGATCTTCTCCTCGGCGTCCAGGACGAGGGAGATCCGGGCGCGGGACGCCGCGTGCGCGAGCGTCTCGTCCGTGGCGAACCCGAGATACGACTGGGAGACGAGCACCAGATTCTTGATCATGAGGCTTCCTGGGTGTGGTTCACGTTGATCCGTAGTTCACGTTGATCCGGTGGAGCAGCCGGGAGTCGTCCCAGTCCCGGGTGGGGGTGACGCCCACGCCCCGGTGCAGGGTGCTCATGTTGTCCCAGAGCACCAGGTCTCCGGGCAGATAGCGGTGGGTGTAGATCTCGAGCGCGCCGAGCAGGGTCTCCTCCAGCCGGTCCAGGGCCTGCGCCGCCGGCTCGGCGTCGAGCGCGGGCAGGGTCATGGCGCTGCCGGAGGTGGCGAACAGGCAGGCCGTCCCGGTGACGGGGTGCCGTTCGACGAGCCGGTGGCGGGCGCCGGTCAGGGTGCTCTGCTGCCGGTCGGACAGTTTCTGGTCGGGGGCGGCGGCGTCCTTCACCGCGTGCCGGTTGCCGAACCGGTGGACGACCTCGACGTCCAGGGCCGCGCCGGGGGAGCGGCAGCCGAGCGCGGCCAGCAGCCCGGGATCGCGGGCGACGACGTCCCAGCCGCGGCGCAGGTCGAGAAAGCCGGTCCCGCCGGAGCGGGCCGTGGCGCGGACGGCATACAGCGATGTCGCGATGCCGAGCTCCGGCAGATAGGACATGTCGCTGTGCCAGTAGGTGCCGCCGTCGAGGACGCCGAAGGGGCTGCCGTCCGGCCGCAGATAGTCGGAGATCTTCAGGATCGCCGGGAAGCCCTCGACGGTCAGCTCCTGCAGGACGTGCGGGACGGGCACGCCGATCGACGCCATGAACCGCTGGTACTGCGCCGGGGACGGCGCCTGGTCGCGCAGCACCAGGACCCGGTGCTCGAACAGCAGCTCCTTGAGCGCCGCCACCTCACCGGGCTCCGCCTTCGCGCAGTCCGCGCCGACGATCTCGCAGACGAAGCCGTCCTCGCCCAGCGTCGTGGTCTTCACCGTACGCCCCTGGCCAGCCGGTCGCACGCCTCGGCGAGCCGGTCCCCTGCCACGGCGAACGAGAAGCGCAACCACGGCCGGTCGGCCGAGGTGAAGAAGGTCTCCAGCGGCAGCGGAACGACGCCCGTCTTGTGGGCGAGGCGGAGCGCGCCGTCCAGGGCGGTGCCGCCGCCGGCGGGCTCGGCCATGACGAAGTGGCCGCCGTCCGGTGTGACGGTCCGCAGGCCCGCCGCTCCGAGCGCGGCCAGCAGAAGGTCGCGTCTGTCCCGGTAGGCCGCTGCGGTGTCGGCGAGTTCGGCGGCGGTCGTCTCGGCGATGACGCGGACGGCGGCGCGCTGCAGGAGGTCGGGCGTGCAGTTGGACATGTGCATGTGGGCGGTCTCGGCCTGGTCGCGCAGCCCGTCGGGGGCCAGAAGCCAGCCGATTCTGAGCCCGGTCGCGGCGTGGGACTTCGACAGCGCGCCCGCGATGGCCGCCCGGCCGGAGGCGAGCAGCGGTCCGTACGGCGGGGCCGATGCGCCGTAGCCGAACGAGCGGTAGACGTCGTCGAGGAGCAGGAAGCAGCCCGTCTCGGCGGCGATCGCGGCGATCGCGGCCCAGCCGTCGGTGTCGAGGGCGAGGCCCGTGGGGTTGTGCGGGATGTTGAGCAGGAGCACCGCCCGCTCGCCGAGCGGCGCGAGGACCGAGCGCAGCAGCCCGGTGTCCAGGCGCGGCGCGGGGCCCGTCAGATCGATCGGGACGGAACGGCAGGTCAGGCCCGCGAGCCTGGCCAGCCCCGGATAGTAGGAGTAGAACGGCTCCAGCCACACGACCGTGCCGCGGCCCTGCTCGGCGAGGGCCAGCAGCGCCGATCCCATCGCCTCCGTGCAGCCCGCCGTCAGCAGGACGAGGCCCGCGTCCACCCCGTGGAGAGTGCCGACGGCGTCCCGGAGGGCCGGGATGCCGTCGGACGGCGTGTACTGGAAGTGGCTTCCGGGCAGCTCCGCGGCGAGCGCCGCCCGCCACCGCGCGTCATAGCGGGGTTCGGGGATTCCCTGGGCGAGGTTGATCGCGCCGAGGGTCTCGGCGAGCGTCGTCATCTCCTGGTAGATCTGCAGCGCGTGGTGGATCCGCATCGCGGGCCTCCCTCGGCGGCCGCCGGGCGACCCCGGCGGCCGGACCGTGATGGTGGGCGGTCAGAGCGCCGCGGGGGCACCGCAGGCGATGCGGTCGAGCCCGCGCCAGAACGCGTTGAGCGCGTCGAGCACCTCGGCGGCGCCCTTGACCAGTTCCTCGCGCGCGGCGGTGTCGGTCGCCGCGGCGAGCAGCGCGTCCTGGATCCAGTCAACATGGTTGGACTCGATGAGGATGTGCAGATAGAAGTAGTTGTAGTCCTCGTGCTCCCACCCGCTGTAGTTGCGGAAGCCCTCGTAGAGGTTCACGATCATCGGGAAGCCGAACTCCTCGATGACGTAGTGCGCCCCGATCGCGTAGTTGGGCGGCTCCTCCAGGAAGAGCCGGCGCAGGCTCGACACCAGGGCCTCGGCCTCGGGCGCGTGCTGGACCGTCCGGTAGTCGTCCAGCTCGACACCGATGCCCTTGAGCGAGGCCTCGAACATCTTGAAGTGCGGTTCGCCGTGGCCGTCGCCCAGCTCGGACACGACCGTGCGGGAGATCTTGAGCCGGATCAGCTCGTCGTCCACGCGCGGGGCGAGGCCGGAGAGGATCTGGGGGAAGGTCCGGATGTACAGGTAGTACTGCTGGAAGATCTCCTTGACCACGTCGAGGGGGAGCGGCTCCTTCTGGAACGTCCGGTAGAAGTCGTTGTGATTGATCCCCGATTCCTCGATCATCGCCTTGATCTGCTCGACGATTCCGGTGCCTTCCATGACGTCGGTCTCCATGACGGTTTCCTTTCAGGTGCGGACGGGTTCCTGCGCCGCCGCGCGATAGTCGCGCGACATGACTCTGTTCGTGACGATCAGGACAAGGGACGCCGCGACCACGATCACGGGCGCCGCCGCATTTCCCCAGGGCCGCACCGCGTATTCCGAACCGAGCGCGATGAGCGGGACGAGCGGCGTCGCGAGGGAAACGCGCGCGGAAGGCAGATGGACGATCGCGAATTGCAGAAGAAAGGTCGGCAGGACGACGAAGACGACCGACAGGAGCAGCAGCCGGACGATCGTCATCGGATCGGTCTCGACCAGCCCGGCCACCTCGTTCAGGCTGAACGCCCCGGTGACGGCCAGCAGCAGCACGAACCGCGAGCACAGGATCGTCATGGCCGGGACGCCCGTCGCCTTGTGCAGCCGCGAGGCGTAGTGGATGTAGAGGCCGCCCATGGAACCGGCGACGAGCGCCAGCACGATCCCGGTGTGCACCGACGCGTTCCGCAGCGGCCCGGTGTCGGTCGACGACAGCCGCACCACGACCAGCAGCCCCAACGCCAGAGCGGAGGAGAACACCCCCACCCGGGCGGCCGTGCTGAACCGCTCCCCGGCCAGCAGGCTCGCCAGCAGGAACCCGACGATCGCGACGGCGCCCTGGTAGATGGCCGATTCGACGGACGCCTCGATCCGCTGGAGCGCCATGAACATGAACAGCCAGCTCGCGAGCGTCAGCACGTTGAGCAGGACCATCTGGCGGGCGTGCTCCACCGCGAACCGGTAGGCGGCGCCGATCCGCCGTCCCGTGCGCGCGCCGTAGGCGGCGGTGTAGACGATCTGGGCGAGCACGAAGGTCACGAAGGTGAGCGCGGGCCCGCTGATCCCGGTGAAGGAGAACGACACCCAGGTCGCCGAGACGGCCGTCGCGACGCAGTAGCCGGCGAGCGCGAGCGTCGCCAGCCCGGCCCGGGAGACGGTTCGGCTCCGCTGCTCGGTCGTTGTCGAGGTCATGGGGCCGCCGCTGTCCTGGCGGGCAGCATCTCGTTGACGGCGCGCCGCCCGGCGCACGCGCCGGTGACGAACAGCCCGGGCTGCCCGGTCTCGCCGTGCTCGTCGGCCAGCAGATAGCCACCGACGTCCTTGGCCAGCGCGTCGATCAGCGCCGACGGCGGGTAGACCGGTTCGCATCCGGTGGCCCAGACCACGACCGCCGACTCCAGCGGCACCTCCTCCCGCCAGCCGCCGTCGACCTCGGCGACCCGCAGATGGGAGTGGAGTCCCGGCCGGGAGTGCAGGCCCATCTGGTGGTCGTTGTCGGCGGCGCGGACCGTCACGGCGAAGGAGTCGCCGAGGACGTCGATGCTCCGGTACACCAGGAACCGCACGCACGGCCGGGAACCGTCGCAGACCTGTTCGCGGTGGCTGCTCTTGACGACCAGTTCCCAGGTGAGCTGGGACGGCGCCCGCCAGGCGAACCGGTCGGTGGTCTCCACGGGGTACATACCGAGGTATTTGGCGGCGTACACGGTGACGTCGGCGGCCTCGCCGGCCAGCAGCGACGCGGTCTGCATCGCGGAGTTCCCGCTGCCGATCACCAGCACCGACCGGCCGCGCAGATAGTCGGTGGTGTGCTCCTGGACGTCCCGGTAGACCTGGTCGTAGGTGCGGATCCCGGCCCGTCGCAGCCACTCGGGCGGCCGTTTGGGCCTGGTGCCCGTCGCGAGGATCACGCACGGCGAACGGAACTCCAGGTCACGGCCCGCCGACCGCACCCGCACCGCGAAACCGGCGGGGTCCGTCCGCAGGTCGGTGACGGTTCCCCGGCAGCGGACGGCGCCCGAGCGGCGCAGGACCCGTTCGGCGTAGCGGTGGTACTCGCTGCCGGTCGGCTGGAGGAAGCCCGGTTCGGTCAGCGTGCGGGCCGTGCCGTCCTCGAGTTCGAGTTCGTGCGTGTAGGACTGGAGCCGGGAGCGGCCGAGGAACGCCATTCCGGGCGCCCCCCACCCGTCGCTGACGACGAGCAGGTCTTCGGCGGCGAATCCCGAGGCCATCAGCCGTTTGATCTGCAGGGTCGCGGCCGGCCCCCCGCCGATCACGATCACCGGCCAGTGTGCGCGGGCGGACTTCCCTGTGAATTGCACTGAGCGGCCCCTCCGGATCTGGATCCACTGGGAAAGGCAAGGAGCGCGTCCGTGAATTCCGGACTTCGACTCCCGGCCTTCTCTCTTTCGGTACGTTAATCGCCCGCCACACGAACCCATGCGCAATAATGCGCATTCCCGGTTGATCGGCGGCGGTTACCGTTCCCGCATGGACGAGCGACCTTTGATCGTCGTGGGCAGCGGTGACCGGGTGCTCCGCGAGTACGCGCTGGCCGCGATGAGCGAGCGCGCTCCGCTCGCCCTGTTCGCCTACCGGCGGCCGACGTGGGAGAAGCCCTATCTGACGTCGTTCGCCTGCGTCGACCTCGAGGACCCCGGCCACCTCGCCGCCGAGGCCGGGAAGCTCTCCCCGCTCGGGATGATCACCTATGACGAGCGGCTGGTCGAGAGCACCGCCCGGGCCGCTGAGCTGCTGGGGCTGCCGGGGCCCGGCGCCGCGGCCGTGCGCCTGTGCAAGGACAAGCTCGCGATGCGGACGGCCCTCGCCGCGGCGGGCCTGTCCCCGGTCGGGTTCGGGATCGCGCGGGACGTGGC